>NZ_FQVH01000041.1 GCF_900129075.1 Caldanaerobius fijiensis DSM 17918 | reverse complement strand
AAGGATACACGCAAAAGAGTATGCTGATTTTTACTGCAAGAAGTACAATGAGGTTACCAAACACCAGCATAAGAGAGCCCTCGTCTTAACGGCACGTAAGCTTGTAAGACTGGTCTTTGCCTTGCTGAGCAAAGGCCAAATCTACCAACCGGGAGGTAATGGATAGATTTAGTAAATACATTTAACTGAATATCAGCTAAGTTTCCTTCCATTATTATCCAATATATGGTGGGTTTATTAAGTGTTGCCTTTTTTAGAGTTTTTGAGGCCTTTATTTTTCAAGGTTCCAAAAAATACTACTTGACATTACACCGCTTGTCTTATATTTGAGAGAACACCATAAACGCTCAACAAATATATTGTCTAAAGCTCTCCCTTTGCCGGATTTGAGATAAGATCTTCTCTTCTTTCAAAATTTCTAGAAAAACTTTGGATTTAAACTCTGGTGAATATGCCTTTTTCATACTTTTATTTTATCATATTTCTTAAAATCGATGATTTTTTATCTTAACTTATGGGTTCATTATACTCCATCAGGCGATTCTGTGTACCTCTGCTAATTAAAATGCAAAATAATAGATTCCAATTTCTTTTTTAAATTACTAGAAACAAATGCCACATATCCCAAATAATTTCTAAAAATTTCAAAAGCCCATTCAGAAATATCTCTTTAATAATCTTAGATGTATGCAAAAAATCAGCACGGCTTACAGAAATTTGTTTTAATCTTTCATCAACGCCTTTTTTCAAATTCCGCAATATTCATATAACGCCTCCACTTTAACTAGAGGTGATTACATCGCAAAATAATAATACCATTAATTACTATATATATTAATATTAACCTTACTTTCTCTCTATAAAAAGCAAAACTTTTGTCCTTATCATTTGAGAATAACTTTACCACTTCTCTTAAATTTTTTCAAATCTTCTATTGTTTCCATGTATAACTCTGGTAAGTTCAATAAAGATAATTGTTCCAGATCAAAAAATCGTGCATCTAAAGTTTCATCCGTTTGTTCCTTTAATATTCCAGACCATTTAGTAACATGAAATACAAGAGCTAACATCTGGTATTCAAATCCCCAAGAAACGTAAGAATATTTTGGATCAGAATAAATAGCTATAAGTTCAGCTTCTTCTACCTCAATTCCTGTTTCTTCCTTTATCTCTCGTTTTAAGCCATCCAAAACAGATTCATTTATTTCTAAACTGCCCGCAGGCATAACCCATTTTCCATTATCCCTTCTTCTTACTAGTAGTACTCTATTTTCGCCATCTTGAATAATTCCCCTAACGCTCACATTTATTATCTTTTGATTGCCCATAGCATTTCTCAATCTACCTAAATACGATTCTTCCCATTTCATCATTCCCATCACCATAATTTGCTATTGTCTTGATGTCATTATATCACAACAAACGATTATATTTATTATAAAAATAAAAGGGAGATATCCTACTATCAATTTATAAGCAAATCCCCTCTTAAAAGGGGATTTGTAAAAAGTATCAATTATTTTTGATTGGCATCTACCCAATCCTTGGCGTCTCTTACAGCGGTCTCTGAAGGTATAGCAACATTTGATACAGGTTTTACCTTTTGTATATCGGCCCATGCCGCCGTCTCGTGTTTTTCAATGGCTTTGGGTATATTGGTATGCTTATCTTTTTTTTGTTTACCCATAGGGATAACAACCTCCTCAAGGTTATTATATTCAAATCTCTAAACTTCATCCGCTTATTAGCAATAGCTTTTTTAAGAATTTATAAGTTAATTATAAAAGTTTATTATAATTACCATAAACATTTATTATTGGACTGGGAACTTTACAAGTGTTATACTTTTGTCAAAGTAAATTATTCTTCAAAAAAGTTAAAGGGCTATTAAGCTGATGTATTGAGGAGGAAGAATATGAGTTACTGTGTAAACGTTAAAAGAATGGATGAAATCCTGAAAAAACTGCAAAAAGAGTACAAGGTATATGCCCCTGTCCGCTTTGAAAAGCGCGGCCGTTATTCTGACACCGATTTGATTCGATACGCAGAAATAAACTCCATTAAGGATGTAGTCTACGATGAGAAATCAGATTTTTCACCAAAGGAAGTGATATATCCGATTACCCAGGCACTATTCTATTTTACCGAGTATGAATACATGGAAAGCAAGGTGGATGACAAAAAGATTCTGATATTCGCCCGACCCTGTGATATAAATGGATTTAGACGACTTGATACTATTTTTCTCAAAAACGGGGGAACAGAAGATATCTACTACAAGCGTTTGCGAGAAAAAGTAAAATTTATTTTAATGGAATGCAAAGAGGGCTGGGATAGTTGCTTCTGTGTCTCAATGGGTTCCAATAAAACCGATAACTATAGCTTAGCTGTTAGATTTGACGATGATAACATATTAATCGAAGTAAAAGATGACGAATTTATCAATTTATTTGCCAATGAAAAAGAAGTAGAATTTACCCCTGAATTCGTCACCTCTAATCCGACAAAAGTTAACATCCCTGAAATTGATAGCCAGGAAATGTTAGAGAAAATCTACGACCTCGATATGTGGAAAAGTTATAATTCTAGGTGCATAAGCTGTGGAGCCTGTAACGCGGTATGTATAACCTGTAGCTGTTTTAACACATTAGACGTAACATACACCGAAAACGGAAAAGTTGGTGAGAGGAGAAGGGTTCAGGCCAGCTGTATGCACGAAGATTTCACGACAATGGCAGGTGGACTGAGCTTCAGGAAAACCGCGGGAGAGCGGATGAGATTCAGAACCCTGCATAAAATTTATGATTATAAAGCCCGCTTCAAAGATGAGCACATGTGCGTAGGATGCGGACGATGTGATGAAAGATGTCCTGAACTAATATCCTTTCCTGCTACCATTAATCGCCTGTATAATGAAGTAGAAAAGTGGAAAAAAGGAGGTAAAGTAAATGAGTGAAAATATAATGCTTCCAGTTCCCCATAAAATAATCGATATCATACACGAAACAGAAAATGAATATACTTTCAGGGTAGAGACCAATGCAAAGGTAAAGCATGGACAATTCTTTCAGGTGTCTTTACCTAAAATCGGAGAAGGTCCTATATCGGTAAGTTCTATGGGAGAAAATTGGGTAGAACTCACCATACGAAAAGTAGGAAAACTCACCAATGAAATATTCAATTTAAAACCCGGCGACAAGATATTTATGCGAGGCCCTTATGGTAATTCATTCCCTGTAGATGATTTTAAGGGTAAAGATTTGGTGGTCATCGCCGGTGGTACCGGGGTTTCTCCTGTCAGAAGCCTTTTAAAGTATTTTTATGAACATCCAGATGAAATACACTCTCTGCATTTCATTGCGGGATTTAAGGACGAAAAGAGTATACTTTTCAAAGAGGATTTAAATAATTTTAGAAGCAGGTTTAACACAATTTATACTCTTGATAAAGATAAGATAGAAGGCTTTGAGGTCGGCCTTGTTACAGAACACATTAAGAAAATACCATTTGACAGCTTTGAGAATTACAATGTAGTAATCGTAGGTCCTCCTGTTATGATGCACTTTGCCGCTTTAGAATGTTTAAAGAACGGAGTACCTGAAGATAAAATCTGGTTGTCTTTTGAAAGGAAAATGTCCTGTGGCGTCGGCAAGTGTGGCCATTGCAAGATAAATGAGACATATGTTTGCCTGGAAGGGCCTGTCTTTAATTATACTAAAGCAAAAAATCTGTTGGATTAATCGGAGGGATAATTATATGAGTTACGATATAGATGTAAAAAAGGTTCGAAGAAATTGCTATCGTCAGTCAAAAGTGCGCGGTGAGTTCATGCTCCAGATGCGCGTTCCCGGCGGTGTTATAGATGCCAAATATCTATCATTTTTTCAGCATATCGCAGAAACCTGGGGAAACGGAGAATTTCACCTGGGAGTCAGGCAGACCATTTCAATACCAGGGATCAAATATGAGTATATAGATGAGGTTAACAAATATATAAGACCATATATCGAAGAAATTGAAGTAAATTTATGCGGTGTCGATATGGTAGTTGATGACAACGGGTATCCAACTATAGGCGCTCGTAATATAATGGCTTGCATAGGAAATCGCCACTGTATAAAAGCCAATATTGATACAACTGACCTTGCCAGAAAGATAGAAAAAGTCATATTCCCCAGCGACTATCATATAAAGATAAGCATAGCAGGATGTCCTAACGACTGTGCTAAAGCTCATTTCAATGATTTTGGCATAATCGGCATTACAAAAACAGAGTACGATTATGAACGCTGTATAGGGTGCAAAAAATGTGTAGAAGCATGTGCCCATCATGCCACAGGTGTGCTATCTGTAGAAAAAGGAAAGATCGTAAAGGATACCTGCTGCTGCGTTGGGTGTGGCGAATGCGTACTGGTATGTCCAACCGGTGCATGGACCAGAAATCCCAAAAAATTCTACAGGGTATTGATCGGCGGCAGAACCGGGAAACAAACACCTCGTATGGGCAAAATCTTTTTAAACTGGGTTACAGAAGATGTGGTTTTAGGTGTACTTAAAAACTGGGAAGCATTTTCTGCTTATGTTATGAACAACAAACCCGAATACATCCATGGCGGACACCTCATTGACAGAGCTGGATATAATAAATTCAAAGAAATGATATTAAAAGATGTTAAGTTGAATCCAGAAGCTATGGTAGCTCAAAGGGTATTGTGGACAGAAACCGAATACAGGTCTAATTTTAATGTAAAACCCGTAACCCAGGTTTAATATCAAAATAACAATATATCATGCAAACTGAAGACTATAAAGTTCCTTATACAATCCCTCATTGTGGAGCAATTCACTGTGTTTGCCATATTCTACTACTCTACCGTTGGATATGACATAAATAATATCGGCGTTTTGAATAGTTGAAAGCCTGTGGGCTACTACAATAGTAGTACGCCCTTCCATCAACACTTCCAGCGCTTTTTGCACCTGTTGCTCTGATTCTGAATCCAGAGAAGAAGTGGCTTCATCCAGCAACAATACAGGGGCATCTTTCAAAAGAGCACGAGCTATGGCTATCCTCTGCCTCTGACCACCTGATAGGCTGACTCCCCGTTCTCCCACCTCGGTATCATATCCTTTAGGAAATTGCATTATAAAATCGTGGGCGTAAGCAGCTTTAGCTGCTTCTACTATCTTGTCCATTGAGGCACCGGGTCTGCCATAGCCTATGTTCTCAGCAATAGTACCATTGAAAAGATAGTTATCCTGAGGCACATATGCAATCAATCGGCGCAACTGACTTAGTTTATAGTTGGATAGCGGTTTAGCAAAAAGGTGTATTTCGCCAGAATCAGGCTTATAAAAGTTGAGAAGCAGCTTAAACACCGTACTCTTGCCGCCGCCACTGGGGCCTACTAATGCCACCACATTACCTTCAGGTACTTTAAAGCTCAAGCCGTTGAGAACATAATTTCTGTTGTCATATGAAAAATATACATCTTTAAACTCTACAGCAATTCGCTTAGAACTATTTTCACTTGCAGTAACACTTACACGAAAATCCGATTTTTCTTCTACAACAATTGGCTCAACAGGCATATCCAGTATATCAAAAACCCGTTGAGCACCTGCCAACGATGCTTGTATCTGTGTCAGAAAATTGCCCACCGCGTTGAACATCCAAAAAAGTCCATTCATCATCTGGACTATCGCGATTGCTGTGCCAAAGGTTAACTCCCCATGTATAACCATTACAAGCTCTATCACAATAATACCAACAAAACTCATAAAGCCAAAAAATATACCTATAGCGTTGAGTTCAGCGTTTTGAATCGTACGCCTCATCGCCCAATTGTAAATCTGCACATTTATATCTGCATATTTTTGCACAATGGTTTTTGATATATTAAATAGCTTTATCACATGGGTACCTGCCAATATATCAGAGAGCTTTTGAGTGGCTTTTGACAGAGCTTTTTGGACCTCATCGCTGGTTTTTCTCAAGGGATTGGTAAACAGGGAATACACATAAGTATTGGCAAGACCTATCACTATAGCGATCAAGGCCACTTTCCAGTTCATATAAAATATGATTATACCTGAGCCAATACCCGATACCAACGACATCATAAGCATGAGCAATTGCCAGCTATAAGCGCTCTCAGCCGTCTGAACATCGTTAGTAAGCCTTGATATAAGGTCGCCTGAATGTTGGCCTTCTATATAGCTCATTTTTAATTTCTGAATATGCTCAAACAACCTTTTTCTTATATCAGCTGTAGTTTTTCTAGCGCAATAATCAAAAGCGTAAGAGACGAAGGGCGCAATAACCATTATAGCGAGTGGCCCAAAAACCAAGTACATTAAGCTTTTTAAAAGAAGAGCCCTATCATGTCGTACTGCTGCATCTGCTAAAAACTTGAGGCCTATCGATGCAAAATAGTTAAATGCCAAAGATTGAAAGCTGCTGATTATTAGAGTTGGAATATATAATGCCAACCTCGGACCCATATAAGACAGAAGCCTCAGCAGCCTGTTGTTTTTAAGTATCACATCTAAACCCCCCTTAATAAATGCTCGCTAAATGCCCGCCTTAATATACCAGCCTTTAATTCACTAATGATTGTTATGCCACACCATTAGCTTCTTCATCCAGCTGATATTGCTTTAAATAAAGCTGTCTGTAAAGGCTATCACTATTGTAGAGTTCATCATGGGTCCCCGTTTCTACAATTTTACCATTGTTCATTACCAAAATCCTATCGGCATTTTTTATGGTAGAAAGCCTGTGGGCGATCACCAGACTGGTTCTACCTTTCATCAAATCTTCAAGGGATTGCTGAATATAGTACTCCGATTCTGTATCCAGAGCCGATGTAGCTTCATCTAACAGCAGTATCGGCGCATTTTTGAGAATGGCCCTCGCGATAGCTATTCTTTGCCTTTGCCCTCCTGATAACTTCACGCCCCTTTCGCCGACCATAGTGTTATATTTATCTGGAAGATTCTCTATAAAATCATGTATACCTGCTAACCTTGCCGCCTCCTTTATCTCACTCTCCGATGCATCTTTTTTCCCATAAGCTATATTTTCATATATGCTATCTGGGAAAAGATATGTATCCTGCGATACCACCGATATCAAATCGCGAACACCCTCTAAACTCCATTCTTCCATGTCGTGACCATAAATTAATATCCTACCTGTCGTTGGCTTATAAAAACCCGTTATAAGCTTTAACACCGTGCTTTTGCCACAACCACTGGGCCCTACAAGAGCCACGGTTTCACCGCTATATATCTCAAAGCTCAAGTGATCAAAAAGCAATTTTTCATTTTCGTTGTAAGAAAAACACACATTATCAAAGGATATCGCCGCCGCATTTTTATCCACAGAAAATACCTTGCCGTCAGATCTCTCCTGCGGTTCGTCCCACACTTCAAAAATTCTTCTGGCTGCAGCAGTCGTGGATCTAAAAGAGCTTATCAGCCTGGGTATCAATGTAATAGGATTTACAACAAAATTTAATAGGTTTATAAAAGCCAAAACACCACCAAATGTCATCTGATTGTTTATAGCCAGATACCCGCCATAGGCAAAAGTAACCATAAAAGGTGCCATCTGCATGAAAGCTCTTACAGGCTCTAAAACAGCCTGCACCTTCGCAACTTTCAAAGCCTTACTCAGCGCCTTATCTACAGCGTCGTTATATTTTCTAAGCATAACACCCTCAAGGGTAAAAGATTTGGTAACTACAAGACCCGATATAGAATCCTGAGCAATAGAATTAACATTCGATAAAGACTCCTGCTGACTTTTGGTGTATTTCTCTATAGGCTCGCTCAGCTTTATTGTAAGCCACATAAGTAATGGTACTGCTACAATACTAAATAGGGTCAACTTCCAGCTTATAATAAATACATATATGACAGCTGCTATAAATGTCAGAGGCTGTGATATTAACTCGCTTAAACTCCCTTGAAGAAATCCCTGTAGCAGGGAAATATCATTGGTAAGCCTTGAAACAAGGTCACCTGATGGATGTTTTTCAAGATATGAAACCGGCAGCTTACTTATATGCTCTGTGGTATGTTGTCTGATATCATAAAGGCTCTTCTCAGAAAATCTTCCTGTAGCATAAGTCCTCAGCATAGATACGGGTATTTCCACTACCATAGCCGCTATTACAAGGTATAGATATTTCGAAAGTTGCCCCATAGCATGGGATAATGTAGCATCTATCGCTCCTTTTAACGCGTAAGCATTCAAAATATTAAGACCCGCTAAAACAAGAGACGTAATGACCATTAAAATCAGCCAAACCATGTGAGGCCTAATAAAAAGCAACAAACGTTTTATCACCTTCCATGATACAACATCCCTCTCTTGAGCTTCAGTCATTTGACAAATCCCCCCTTAATTACTTGACCTACCTTATATCATGATTACACATTAATATATTTAACCTATTGCTTAATATAATTTAATTTCATTATAATATTTATTAAAATAAAAATCAAGCAAATTATTAATTGCCTTAAGTTTGCAATTTGAATGCTGCAAAATTATTTAAATCCAAAATCGGAAGTAAGCTGTTTGTCTGTAAATATAGAGAAATCATTACATATGTGTTACAATAATGTAAAGTGAAGAATATGGCAAATGTGTACTGCGGTAAAAGAGGTGAATGTATGGAAAAAATCATTAATAATAACATAGAAGTAGAAAAGGCTATCCTTGTAGCAGCAATATTGAATGACTCAGATAAAGAAAGCATAGAGGAATTAAAAGAGCTGGCAAAGACTGCTGGAGCTGAAGTTGTTGGAGAAGTGATTCAACAGCGCCATGTCATCGATAAAGCTTTTTATATCGGAAGGGGTAAAATTGAAGAGGTAAAACATTACATTGACGCTACCAACGCCAATTTAGTCATCTGTAACGATGAACTAAGCGGCATACAGCTTAAGAATATTGAAGATGCACTTGGGGTAAAGGTCATAGACAGAACCAATTTAATTCTCGATATTTTTGCAAAAAGGGCCAGATCAAAGGAAGGTATGCTGCAGGTTGAACTGGCACAGCTTAAATATCGCCTTCCACGGCTTATAGGTATAGGCACTGAATTATCTCGCTTGGGTGGCGGTATAGGTACACGAGGTCCTGGCGAAACAAAGCTTGAAACCGATAGAAGGCATATTAGAAACAGAATAAAAGCCATTGAAAAACAACTCGATGAAATAAAAAAGCACAGAAATTTACTCAGGGAGAGACGAAGGAAAAATGAGATACCTATAGTAGCAATAGTCGGATATACAAATGCCGGTAAATCCTCTCTTATCAACGCTCTTACCGATGCCAACGTATACGTTGAAGATAAACTTTTTGCCACTCTGGACCCAACGTCCAGAAGGCTTACCTTGCCTTCGGGAAGGAATGTCATAATAACCGATACAGTCGGGTTTATTCGAAAGCTTCCCCATGACCTCGTTGAGGCATTTAAATCCACGCTGGAAGAAGCAAAATACGCCGATATCCTGCTCCATGTAATAGATATTACCTCAAAGGACATGGAAGAAAAAATAAAAGTGGTTCAAAATGTGCTGTACGATCTGGGAGCTGCTGAAAAGCCAATATTAAATGTGTACAACAAGATAGACTTATTAGACTTTGTGCCGCAAAATGATGATAAACACATTTATATATCCGCCAAAGAAAAAATAGGTCTGGATGTTTTATTAAAAGCAATAGATGACCTGGTATTCACAGATGTTGAGATTATTGAATTTAATATTCCTTATAAAAATATAAGCGAATATAACTATTTAAAGGAAAATGCAAAAATTATTGAAGAAAAATATGGCGAGAAAGGAATCTATGTAAAGGCAGAAGTGAGACCAAGCATCAAATATAAATTAAAAGGCTTTATTTTGTAGATACAGTTTTTGGAGGTATTTATATGAAAAATGTCATTGAAATCAATAAATTGACCAAGTACTATGGTAGATCCAGAGGCATAATTGATGTCAGTTTTAATGTCAAAGAAGGCGAGGTATTTGGCTTCATTGGCCCGAATGGAGCGGGAAAATCCACAACAATAAGGACTCTATTAGGCTTTTTGCATCCTACCAGTGGCAGTGCCAAGATATTTGATATGGATTGCACAAATGAATCGCATAAAATAAAAATGAACCTGGGCTATATTCCTTCAGAAGTAAATTATTATGATGATATGAAAATTAAAGACATCCTTCAGTATTCCGCAAAATTTTATAAAAAAGACTGTAGCAAGAGGATAAATTATCTCAGCGACGTATTTGAAGTGCCCCTTAATAAAAGGATAGAAGAGCTATCATTTGGTAATAAGAAAAAGGTGGCCATCATACAGGCACTTTTGCATGAGCCGAAACTATTGATACTGGACGAACCCACAGTGGGCCTTGATCCTCTTATGCAAAACAGATTTTTTGAGGTCTTAAGAGAAGAAAACAAAAAAGGAGTAACTATATTCTTCTCTTCCCATATATTGAGCGAAGTCCAAAAACTGTGCACCCGAGTAGCGATTATAAAAGAAGGGAAAATTCTAAAGGTTGAAGAAATGGAGAAGCTGATGTCAGATAATTTTAAGCGAATAAAACTAGAATTTAGCAAAATCGAAATGGTTGATCACATTAAAATACCAGGGATGGTGAGTATAAGTAAAAACGAACGGTTTGTCGAATTTCTCTACATCGGTAAAATAAATGATCTTATTAAACAACTTGTTCAATATGATATTGAAAATCTATCAATAGAAGATCCATCCCTTGAAGAAATATTCATGCATTATTATGAAAAAGAGGTAGGTTAATATGAACATATTTTTTAGAGAATTAAAAAGGAATATTAAAAGCTTTATAATATGGACAGCATCTATGGTTTCATTAAATGCTTTATTAATACTTTTTTATCCAACTATTGCCGAACAATCTAAACAATTTGAAGCCATCCTGAAAGCATATCCCAAAGCGCTTTTAGCTGCTTTCAATATGAATAGACTGAGTTTCAGCAATATATTGGGATATTACGGTACAGAAGCATATACGTTCATCATGCTTTTTGGAAGTATATATGCGATGATTCTAGCCTCCAGCATATTATCAAAAGAAGAAAGCGAAAAAACTATTGAATTTCTGCTTTCAAAACCCATAACCCGTTCAGATGTGGTTACAGGTAAACTCCTTTGCACAGGGCTTTATATATTTTTATTTGATCTGATATTTTCTTTAACAAATTACATGTTTTTTGAAATAGTCAAAAAAAGCAGCTACGATATGAAAGCCTTCTTGCTCATATCGGCTGGCCCTCTATTAGCCCATCTGACGTTTGCGGCAATAGGATTTTTAATTTCCACTTTTGTAATAAAAGCCAAAACCACCATGTCCATTTCACTAGGCGTCGTCCTGGGAAGTTATTTTTTGAGTATTGCCTCAGGTTTAACAGATAAACTAGAAAATTTAAAATACCTTACGCCATTTAAGTACGTTGATGCAGCTGATTTGATACTTAATAAGAGAATAGACAGTATATATATGTGGATTATGTTTATAGTGGTCGTCGTATCCATATCAGCAGCGTACATAATATATAATCGAAAGGATATAATAGCTTAAGATTATATCCTTTCGATTAATAATCTCTTTATTTCCTCTTAGCATATGTACTATCATTACCTTAATTTACATCTCCCAGGTATACCTTATCAAAAAAAATGCCTTCTGGCGTAACTGCAGACTTTAATACACTTGGGTAAATCCTGTATTCGTTTAATCTGGACAGTTGGATCCATTCGATGCCAATCTGCCATACATCAGGTACATTGCCTGTCTTTAGATCCCCTATTGGCGATTTTAAAGCGCAACTAAATATAAATTCAATTTGGTGTATATCTGAATCCCATTCTGCAAATTCATGGTTTTTGCCGATATACTCCCGTACAAATAATAAATCGCCTATTGCTATTTCCGCGGAAATCTCCTCCTGGCATTCCCTTTTTAGAGCATCTACAATTGTTTCTCCCGGTTCCTGTCCCCCGCCAGGAAGTAAATAAAAAATGCCAAATTGATCTTTATTCTTTGTACACAGCAATTTGCCATCCTGTATGATAAGAGCTTTTGCAGAATTTCGTATTGGTTTCATATCCAAATTACCACCCCCTCCCCTCTATGCAGGTTTACAATCATTTGAGGATATCAGAATTTTGTGTCTTCAAGTAAGCGTGTTATAATTATATTATACCGTATAGATTGCTGTTTTGGTATGTGAAAAGCGGAATTAAAAAAGAAAGAAAGAGGGGAGAATAATGGAAAAGTATGGTTTTAATTTTCAATGGATGTATGTTTGGGAGGAAGGAAAGAAACCGCAGCCGCCAGATAAGCGCGCATTGGATTTTTTAGCAGAAATGGGATTTAACTTTGTCAGAATACCCACCGATTATCGGTTTTGGACGAAAAATTTCGACTATTTCCATCCCGATGAGCAAGTTTTCGAGTATATTGATTCATACTTGCACGAATGCCAGTCGCGCAACATACACATGTGTTTAAATTTACACAGAGCACCAGGTTATTGTATAAATCGCAACGATATAGAGCGGGATAACCTCTGGCAGGATAAAATAGCACAGGATGGTTTTGTCTTTCAATGGGAACTCTTTGCTAAGAGATACAAAGGAATTTCCAGCAAATATCTTAGCTTTGATCTTGTAAATGAACCGCCAAACATTGGCCAATACGGAATGACCCGTGAAAATCACGCGGCTATAATAACCCGTACGGTGAATGCTATACGTCAGATAGATCCAGATCGTGAAATCGTCATAGACGGTCTGGGTGGAGGCAACATCGCCATGCCCGAGCTGGCTGATTTAGGCGTTATCCACAGTGGCAGAGGTTATCAACCCATGGCTTTAACACACTACCAGGCGATGTGGTGGGATGGTTATAAAGGGTTACCAGAACCAACATATCCTGATCTGGTTTGGGGCGGTAAGGTGTGGAATAAAGAAACCTTGCGGGATTATTATAAACCATGGCTGGAGCTACAGCAGAGAGGGGTTAAAGTACATATCGGTGAATTTGGGTGCTTTAATAAGACACCCAACGATGTCGCCTTGCGTTGGTTTAAAGATCTTTTAAGCCTGTATAAAGAATTTAAATGGGGATACTCCCTGTGGAATTTTGAGGGACCTTTTGGAATTGTAGAGCATGGGCGGCCAGGTGCCAAATATGAACACTATCATGGATTTAATGTCGATAGAGAATTGCTGGACCTCCTTTTAGAGAATATGTGCAGATAAAATAGACAAGAAAAAGGGGAAATTGTAAATCCCCTTTTTAAAATCCCTTTTTGTAACTTAATAATACTTACTATTTACTATAAAGCCGATCTACTTTAAATAAATACTTTCTGTTTACGCATTTACAGCTTTTTTGTCCTGATACCTTTCTGCTTGCATTTTAAATAATTTTGCGTACTCACCATTCTTTTCCATTAATTGCTGGTGGTTACCTATTTCCTTAATTTTGCCGTTGTCTAAAAATATTATTTTTGTAGCCAGAGTGGTGCTGGATAGCCTGTGGGATACAAATACAGTGGTCTTGTCGCCTTTTAACTGCTCAAATTGCTGGTATACTTCATATTCCGCTTGGGGGTCCAAAGACGCCGTAGGTTCATCCAAAATAAGCACATCTGCCTGCCTGAAAAACGCTCTTGCTATAGACACCTTCTGCCATTGTCCTATAGATAGGTCAACGCCATCAAGCTCAAAATTCCTTGTGAGATGGGTTTTATATCCCTTGGGCAATTTTTCTGCAAATTCGTCCACTCCGCATTTTTTTGCTGCCTCTCTTATCATATCTTCATCTTCAACATTCTCAATCTTACCAAAGCCAATGTTCTCTCCCAACGTAAAGGCGTAATGGCAAAAATCTTGAAAAACTACGCCGAAAATGGACTGAAGCTCTTTTCTGTTGTATTCTTTTATGTCCTTTCCATCTATGAGTATACGTCCTTCCGTAGGATCATAAAGGCCAATCATCAGCTTTATAAGCGTCGTCTTACCTGCTCCATTCAATCCAACCAGCGCTACAGTCTGCCCGGGATCTATTTTCAGATTTATATTTTTAAGGGCGTATCTATCACTCCCAGGATATTTGAAAGATACATCCACAAATTCTATAGTATGCTGTCCTTTCTTTAATGGAGCATATTGGACTTTCGAATTTTGCTGCGACGTTTGCGGTGCTCCCTTTAAAAAGGATATCAGATTGCCCATAAAAAGCATACCTTCATAAAGAAATCCCGAAACAAATAATATGCTATTTAAGCTTGCTCTCATATCTGTTAAAGCGCCAAAGTACATCGTAAAATCGCCAATGCTTATTTTTCCTCTTAACGCGTCAGCCCCTATCATTAAGCTGGCAACACCTACGCTTAAAAACGAAACCGCCAGTGCTATTGTAGAATATATGCTCTGCCATGTTATAACCCTGCTGTAGTCCTTTATGTATTCTTTAAATACGCTTAAGTAT
The DNA here is from genome assembly GCF_900129075.1 of Caldanaerobius fijiensis DSM 17918. Lineage (NCBI taxonomy): Bacteria > Bacillati > Bacillota > Clostridia > Thermoanaerobacterales > Thermoanaerobacteraceae > Caldanaerobius > Caldanaerobius fijiensis. The sequence continues at coordinate 3,593 of NZ_FQVH01000041.1, read as the reverse complement.
CGACCAATAAAGTATCCGCCCAGATCAAAAAGCCTTACCTCTTTGGCATAATCCTTTAAAGTCAACAGATTAGCTATGTAATCAAGCTTGCGCCTTTCCTTTGACTTAGAACTCATAATACTGAATATCTTTTTTCGAAACCTATTATCAACGATGCTGGCAGGTATAGACAGGATTATAACAAGTAACATAACTAAAACACTATATCTTGATATCACTGCAGCAAAACCTAAAAAGGTTATTAAAGTACTCAAAAAGCCAAAAGCATTAGACATGATGCTCATCGGCCTGTAGCCCGCTTCACGATTTGCATTTTCCATACTATTATAAAATTCAGGCATATCAAAGTAAATATAATCCACATCTTTAGCCTTATTCATTATCTGTATCCTTATGTGGCTTGCCAGTATATCGCCGAACACAGTATCTATCAGCTGACTAATGTTAGTAATAACAAATTTTATAAACAATATCCCTATCTGAAGTACTACATAAAAAATAATTCTTCTATAGTAAGGCTGAAAATCTCCCGCCCGGATCCCTGCAACTATGGCATCTACGATGAGCTTGGTAAGATAAACTGCGACAACCGGTTGCAAGCCGTTAAAAAGTGTCGTGAGTACTTTCAATAAATATATCGCAGGACTGGTATCCCATATGAGTTTAAAAGTATAAAAAAATCTGTAAAGAAAAGTCTTTGTTTTACTATACATCGTATAAAACCTCCCCCATTTGCCTTACAATCAGCAATAAATGCTAATTAAATATTAACATAAATAGTAAGTCCTTACTATCATAATTATAATTTTTTTTATGTATGTCAAGGTTTAAAATTAGGATCTTCGATCCGTAATTTATAATATTTACAAAAATAGCTTGTTTGCGAAAAAATTCAATAACATCGGCAAGCGACTTTTAGGGAACATCTAAATCACGAATCACAGATTAAGATGTTTGATGACTAAAATATGGTATAATTATTTTTAGCAATATATCCTTCGAATATTAATAAAATATAAAAAAGGAGTAAAGTTTATGATAATTAAAGTCGCACTGCTGCAAATGTTTCCTCATGGAAACAATCAACGAAAAAACCTTGAAAAAGGTGATGAATTTTGCCGCAAGGCCAGCAAATTGGGTGCTGATATAGCCCTTTTCCCCGAGATGTGGAATATCGGCTACACACCCTATCATCACGAAGTTTGGGAACACGACTACGACCCCTTCAACCCTAAATACCCGAAATTGAGAGAAAAATGGAAGGAACAGGCTATAAACCAGAATGACGATTTTATTGTGCACTTCACTAATCTGGCCAGAGAATTAGATATGGCCATTGCAATAACTTATCTGGAAAAATGGCCTGGTTTGCCGAGAAATTCAATAGCACTCATAGATAGGCACGGCAAGATTGTCATGACATATGCCAAAGTCCATACATGCGACTTTTCTTTAGAGGCAGCGTGCACGCCAGGTGAAGATTTCTATGTATGCGATTTAAATACAAAAAGCGGCGATATAAAAGTCGGAGCCATGATATGCTACGACAGGGAATTCCCCGAAAGCGCAAGGATACTGATGCTAAAAGGTGCTGAGATTATATTAATACCTAACGCCTGTGAAATGGACATTAACCGAACTGCTCAACTAAGGGCGAGAGCTTTTGAAAATATGGTGGCAATTGCCCTGGCAAACTATGCAGGTGAAGAACATGGAAATTCCATGGCGTACGATGGAATGGCATATGACGAAAATGGCAAATCAAGAGATATGCTTGTCATCAAGGCCGGAAAAAACGAGGGAATATATATAGCAGAGTTTGATATCGATAAATTGCGAGATTATAGAAGTCGGGAAACTTGGGGAAATGCATTCAGAAAACCCGATCGATATACGATGCTTATATCACCCGAGGTAAATGAACCTTTCATAAGAAAAGAAGCGCGAAGATAAAGTTTTTTCCATACAATGGTTACTCCCTCAAAAGCCCTATCCCTATGGTAAAAAACACGACTGCAAATCCCAAAAGAATCAGCACAGGCATAAGTATAATTGTAAAATCCCCTCCTCCAAGTACCAGGGAAGCTATTCCTTTCATAGCCCAGTACTGAGGCATGAATAAAGCTAATTTTTGCATAAAATCAGGCATGATATCAACCGGCCAATAGATACCGCTGATCATAGAAGTAGGTACTATGACTATTGGTCCTAAGGCACCTAGCTGAGCATAGGTCCTGACAAAGCCCGAAAGCATAAGACCCAGCCCCATGACAGCCAACAAAAAAGCGCTCATAACTATAAAAAGGAGAAAGTATGAATTTCCCCAGTAGGTATTAAATAAAATTGAAGTCAAAACCACCAATATAAACATCTGTATATATCCCTGTGCGAAAACTCCCAGAAAATGTCCTCCCAGTATCTCAAATGGGGATGTTGGAGTAGAAAGCAGTCTTCCCCATGTACCCTCTTTCTTTTCCTGTAAAATTGCACCCATAGCAAATGTGATCATAAACATCACAAACATTACTACAAACCCTACATTGGGCGAATAAGACTTCTTATCATTTTGCCTTACTGTGTTTTTCGTTATCTCTTCAACTTTTACAGTGGCTGCAGGTTTATTTAATTTTGCAAGGGTTTCTGTATATACATTGTCGAAAATCCCCCCGTCTTTTAGCTGTTTTTTAACGGTATCTGCGGTGATATAGGCCGTCCTTATCTTGGATATATAGCCGTTCATAATCGTTGATATAGTGGTAGCGCTCTGATTTTCACCCAATTTGACAACCTGTATTTTAGCTTTTGCACTGGTTTCGATACGCTTTGAGAATCCCTTTGGGATGATATAGCCTACTTCCACATCAGCATTTGTGAACTACATCGCCAATGAATTGGCGCGCTTCGTGCTCCCGATGAAACCTCGATAAAAGTCCCATCGGTACGCAACTGGGGTGTCCAACCCCACTACTGCCGTGATAGGTCTTCCTATCCTTCGCAGATACTTTTTCATTATGTTATATGCTCCTACACAATCAGCATTGAGTAGTCTGTTTTCAATAATATACAGCCCTCTTTGTTTGCGGTTTGTTTTCTTCGCGGTTTTTTCACTTACTTCTTCTTCATAAGGACTGCATTGGCTTGTGTAGCTTTCTTCTTGTTTTTCTACCCTTATTCCTTTATCTTCTGCTTTGTATGTTATCAAGCTTTCTATTCTCTTAAATGGCCATTTGTGGAATTTTTGATTGTTTATATGTCCCATATCTTTGTTCTCTCGTATGTAAGTTATATCCCCTATTATTATTTTTGTTACACCTTCTTTTTCTGCAAGTTCTATAACTTTTTTTGCGGCGGCATGAAGTAGATGGTTTATCTGTTTCTTTCTCTTTGCATATAATTTCTGTATTCTCTTCGTGTCTTTGGGGTATTTGTTTCCACTCGCTGATTGCTGAGCATATGCTATGGATTGATAATATGCTATCTTTTTGTCATAATATCTGTTTATGCTTAATAATTGCCTCCCTGATATGATAAATGTTTTCCCTGTTGTTATATAGCATGTCATAAGGTTATTTATACCCAAATCTATGCTCATG
>NZ_FQVH01000040.1:14200-22012 GCF_900129075.1 Caldanaerobius fijiensis DSM 17918 | reverse complement strand
CATTTTTAAAAACCTCCTTCTCGGTTTGTTTTATTTTTGAATTCTTACCAAGAAAGAGGTTTTTAATCATTTTACACAAAATTTTTTACAGTCTCTTCACGGATTGTAGCCAACATACTGCAGCAGAGCCTGGGATTGATATTCATATGGGTTATATTCAGCCATATACCCAAGATAGAGGGCTGGGAGTTTTATCAGATCGGTCTTGTATACGGACTTGCAGCCATACCTTCAGGGCTTGCAGAGTTCTTCCTAAATACGGTATGGAATTTGCCGTCGTATTACATCAATCAAGGCAATCTGGATCGCGTGCTTATAAGGCCGTTAAATCCATTATACACCATAGTAGCAGATGGAATTGAGCCCCATGGCCTTGGGTTTGTCATATTCGGTACAGGAATGGTTGTTTATTCATTAATACATCTTCACATGCCCTTCACTGTGTTGAAAGTGATATACCTAATAGTAGCGGCATTGAGCGGTGCAATTATATATTTTTCCATAAACCTCTTTATGGCTACCATAGCTTTCTGGTTTATAGACGTGATGAGTACCATGGTGATGGTACATCACTTAAACGAGTTTGCGAAATACCCTTTGACGATATACCATAAAGCCATACAGATATTGATAACATGGGTTGTGCCCTTTGCATTTACAAGCTTTTATCCTGCTTCATATCTCTTGGATAAAGAAGCCTATAAAAACCTCGCTTTGATAACCCCTTTGGTTGCAGTTATAGCTTTTACCATAGCACATACCTTTTGGAACATAGGGCTTAAAAAGTATCAGAGCGCGGGAGGGTGATACTGAAGGATTTGGGGGAGTGGAATTATGGCTTTGAAATTAGCTTTAGGTTTAATAGCAAAGGATGAAATTTCTGTTGTTTCTAATAAATTAAAATCAATAGGCAATTTATTTGATGAAAAGATAATAGTACTGGATAGACCTAATAAAGGTATACTATATGAGTTTATGCGAGTAAGTGAAGAATATGGATGCAAAATATTTTTTTTCGATGGACCCGAATATGTGCGTAGAAATATATATTTAGAAAATTGTTCATGTGATTGGATATTGACATTAGATACCGATGAGGAAATATCACCGGAGAGTTCAAAAGATTAAACAAGAACTAATTGATACTCCTGAAAATGTGGGAGCTATCAGGCTTTCAGTTATTAATTACATAGGATATGGACGATGGGTTACCACATTTTCTCCAAAAGTTATAAGGATAAATGATAAAATAAGGTATAATGATGCCATATATCATCCAACGGTTACACATAGCGTGTTAAAAAATGGGATGAAAATCGGCAGGAGCCCACAATTTATAGAGCATTTCGGTCCACTGTACAATAAAAATGAGTTTAAAAAAAGATTGGATAGAATTTATGCAATGGAGCGTACCATCAAAGAAGACGAACAAAATTGCTTTTTATTTTCTATGCTGGCAGTTGAAAATATGAGCATTGGAAATATTAAAGATACTTTAAAGTATATTGAAAATGCGTTAAATACGAGTGATGATCAAGATAAAGATTTACCGCGTTTTCTTAAAGCATTAATTTATTACAGACTTAATTTGCCGTGGCTAGCAAAAGATATGCTATTAGATGTGGCAAAACAGAAATCATTTACTGCAGAAGCACAGTTATTGTTAGCTGATCTTGATGCCCGTGAAAAAGATAATCATTCGGCATTAAATAGAATATTACCATATTTGGAGATGCACCCTGATAGTGTTCATTTAAACCTCAATTGCGCAGCTTTGGTAGTCGATGTAGAACCATATAAATCTATAAATTGGTTAAAAAAGGCATTAAATCTCTTGCCGACACTATTTTGTAGTGATATTTATAAGAAAGGAGCAGATTATAATCCATATACATTTCAAGATACGTTTGTATCTAATTACACTAATGTGTTTGATTTATTATTTCGTGCATATGTAAATATTGGAGATATTAATGAAGCAAGATATTGGAAAGACAAAGAACATCAAATAATATTAAAATAATATTATTATAAAAATAACTCAGTTAAGGCTGTTGGAGAATATCTAACAGCCTATTATTATGCTCATTTGGCACTCAATATATGTTAAAAGAGAAATTTAAATTACTATTTACAGTGTACTGTTTACAGTGTATAATAAATAAAAAATGAAGGGGGTAAATTAAAATGAGTGATACTGATAATTTGTTAAAAAGAATTGAAAAACTTCAAAACGAACTCGATGAAATCAAAGAATTGGCTTTAAAAAGTACCGTAAGTCAAGATAACAAGGTAGATAAACCTTTGGATTTCTTCGAAGGTCATGACAATATTATTCAAAATTGTTTGGAAGAACTTCACAAAAATTTGAAAGAAGTAATGAGCAGCAATATAGCGGTAACTATCTGTACAGGTCGTTATAAAATGAATGGAAGAACGGAAGGCTGGGAAATATCCGGTAAATTTAAATCGCTTAACGAAATACCTGAAAATGAAATTACCGATGAACTGGAACCTTTTACAAATCCTCGACGTATAAAAATCATGAAGGTCTTATTTAATCAAAGCCTTCAAGGTAATGAACTCAGTAAATTGACAGGCCTGGTTGGTGGGCAACTCTACCATCATTTAAGTATATTGGAGAAGTCTGATATTATAGAAAGAAATGAAAATAATTATTCTCTTACGTCAAAAGGTGCAAGAATTTTATTTTTACTGGCAACAATAGCTGGCGATATATACGGTGAAAAGAAATAATTTCACCCTTGAAGCAATCCTTTCTTTATTCTAGGTGCAGTCAAAGTAAATGGATTTATATCATAATCTGGAGGTATTAGCTAATGAATCTGAGAGAGGTATATAGCCTTTTGAAGGAAGGGGCTAAATATGTTAAAGGCAAGTGGCATTACGTATTTATGTTTATTATATTTGAGAATTTGTACACTCTATTGGCCTTGTATATTCCTCAAATCAACAGAATGTTGATCAATCAAGCAATTCCTAGAAAAGATATCAACCTGTTATTTCGCCTGGCACTGCTTGTTTTTGCTACGCTAATAGCTATGGTAATTGTACAAATATCTAAAAATTATACACAATTAAAACTTTCACAATATATATCTAAAAATATAAAAGGTGATTTGTTTAATACAATTATGCATATGACAAGGCAGCAGCTTACTGAAAGACAAGTAGGTGATCTGCTTTCTCGATTATTTAATGATGCTGATCGTTATAAAGATTTGTTACAAAATACAATACAAATTTTTGGTAGTCATATTCCTGCTCTCATTATCATTATAATTGTAATTAGCGTGGTTAACTGGAAATTTGCTATTGTAGCTATTATTTTTTCGCCTCTTTTTGCGATAAGCTTTTTCCTATTCCGAAAAAAACTTGCTCAGTTAAGCTATAAAGAATCGAAATTATATGGTCAGCTAAATAGCAAAGCCCAGGAGACCGTTTCGGGAAATGATATTGTGAAATTAAGCGGCACAGAGACCAAAGAGGTAAACAATTTTATTAATATTTTAAAGGAGTTATTTAAAGTAGAAACTAAGGAGTTTTCTTACAATAATACGTCTATAGCCCTTTCAATGTTTATATCAGGGGCGATGACAGCTGGTATATACGTGGTAGGATCTTGGTTTTCGATTAAAGGTAAGATGAATATAGGTGATATTATAGCATTAAATTCCTGGGTATTGATGACAGGAGGCCCCATTAATCAAATCGCATTGCAGTATTTAAATATACAGCAAATGGTAGGTTCTGTTAAAAGAGTCCTGGAGGTATTAAATTCTGAAACCGAAATAATGGATATTCAAAGGATAAACATAGAGCGAAGTGGTTTTAAAGGGCAAATTAATTTTCAAGATGTTTGTTTTGCTTATAACAATAATGAAAAGCCAATACTTAAGGGTTTATCTTTTTCAATAAACCCAGGTGAAAGAATAGGGATTGTGGGGCAAAGCGGAGTAGGTAAGAGTACTATAGTTCATCTGTTAGCAGGTTTCTACCGAAATTACACAGGAAAAATATTTATAGACGGATATGAAGTAAAAGATTTACCGTTGTCTTATTTAAGAAAGAACATAGCGGTAGTTAGTCAAGAACCTATTCTATTTAATGACACTGTAGCAAATAATATTTTATACGGAAACGAAGACAAATTCGAAGACGAAGAAACGAGAATGAAGGCGATAGTAGAAGCCGCTCATATAGCAGGTATACACGAAAAAATTATAAATTTACCTGATGGCTATAATACTTTTATAGGTGATCGCGGTATAAAACTGTCAGGTGGCGAAAAACAGCGTATTATCATTGCTCGAATGGTAATTAAAAACCCTGCTATTATTTTACTTGATGAAGCTATGTCAGCTATTGATGCAGAAAACGAACGGGAAATCCAGGAAAAATTGGATGTTGTGACAAAAGGTAAAACTACGCTAATCATTTCACACAGGATAACGACACTCAGGAATGTAGACAGAATTATGGTTTTAGAAGACGGCAAAATAGCTGATTTTGGCACTCATGAAGAGTTACTGAGGAAAAACAAATTATACGCGAGGCTGTATTATAATATAGCAGATAAGAAAAAAAGAGAAAGTATATGAAATATATGTTGAAACATGCAAAAATATGAAGTACAATACCATTGAAAAAGGAGATTGTAGAGTATTAATACGAGGGGGAGTTTATATGGGGAAAAAGAAAGGGAATAGTGAAATCATATGGAACCGTATTATACCATTTCTCAAACCATATTGGCATTTGGAATTGTTTGCATTTATATTTACTGTAATAAGCACAATAGCAACTGTTTTAAGCATGTGGCTTATCAAGTATCTGATGGACGATGTGCTTATAGCCAAAAATGTTAAATTGCTCTTTTCGCTGTGTTTATCCTTTGCTGCCATATCTATAACCGGTACAGTGGCCGGTTTTGCCAGACAGTATTTCTTCTCTAAAGTGGGACAGAATGTGGTAGCTGATATAAGGTTTAAACTGATAAACCACGTCGTAAAGTTACCCCAGAGTTTTCTGATCAACGTTAAAACCGGCGATATAATATCGCGCTGCATGAATGATGTGGCCAATTTGCAGAATATAATTTCGTCCAGTCTCATTGACCTGATAACGTCAGTTGTAACAATAGTAGGAGTGGTGGCATGGCTGTTTATAGTAGACTGGCGATTGGCGTGTATATTGTTGCCAGTAGTACCTCTTTTTTTAATAGTACTCAAGGCGTTGGGGCCCAAGGTAGGAAATGTAAGTGTAAAAACCCAACAAAAAATGTCTGAGACCACCTCACTGTTACAACAGGCTGTATCTGGCATAGAAATTATAAAGAACTTTCTGGTGGAGCACATATTCAGCAGAAAATTCCACAACAAAGCTCGCGAACTGGCTGATATATCGGTTAAACAGAGTATTGCTATGAATGCCATGAACATGATGGGCTGGTTTGTGATTTACCCATATGAAATAGTATTCTTTGTTATATCGGGTTATTGGTATATAACCCAGGGTAAACCTACCATAGGGACCATGTTTGCTTTTTCTAATTACCTCAGCTTATTATTGAACCCGGCGGCTACTTTGATGGGCATATTTTCTCAGTTTTCCCAGGCATCTGCCAGTATTAAGCGGATATTTGAATACCTGGACCATGAGCCTGAGAGAGACGGGCAGAGGGAATTGCCAGACAGCGTCCAAGGCTATGTACGGTACGAAGGGGTGTATTTTTCCTATGATGGGCAGAAAGATGTGCTCAAAGATATAAATCTGGTAGTTGAGGCGGGACACATGGTGGCGCTGGTAGGGCCAACAGGGTCAGGCAAGACTACTTTGACGCGCCTTCTCATGAGGCTGTATGCTCCTGATAGAGGCAGGATAACAATAGACGGCATAGATATAGCTGAGCTCACATTAAAATCGCTGAGAAAGAGTATAGGGTGGGTACCCCAGGAGACATACCTCTTTGATGCAAGCATAAGAGAGAACCTGTTATATGCCAGGCCCGATGCCACAGAGCAAGAGATTGAGGAAGCGTGTAAGAAAGCGCAGATACATAATTTTATAATGTCATTGCCTGATGGATACGATACAGTGATAGGAGAACGGGGGATAAAGCTGTCAGGAGGGGAGAGGCAGAGACTATCCATAGCCCGAGCCATACTGAAGGATCCGAATATACTGGTGATGGATGAACCGACATCGGAGCTGGATGCATTAACGGAGGCAGCGTTATGGGAAGCGATAAATAAGCACTTCAAAGGCAGGACTGTGCTGGTGGTGGCCCATCGCCTGTCAACGGTGCGCAGTGCTGATAAGATAGTGGTAATGGAGAAAGGTTGCATAGTGGAGGAAGGCAGACATGAAGAGCTTCTGGAGAGGAATGGCCTTTATGCAAAGCTGTACCATAAACAGTTTGAAAAAGATGAGCAGATAGCTGTGATGTAATAAATTACCAGCTTCTTGAGCTTCCGCCACCTCCACCGGAACCGCCTCCACCGGAGTCACCTCCAAAACCGCCGCCACCTCCTCTAGGGCCTCTTCTATCAGAAAAGATAACATATAGTATAAAGTTCAAGATCCTTCCCTTAAAAAATATCACATCAATTAGGATGAGTAGAATAATCAAAACAGTTAGAAATGAATTGTTTTTAGAAGTTTCCGTATTTGAAGCAGGAGTTTGAGGACTTATATTTTTTATATCACCAGGTTTGATTCCGTATTCATTGTAAACTTCCAATAAAATAGCTTTATAACCTTCTAAAATACCTTTGGAAAAATTTCCTTCTTTATAATACGGAATCATATATTCATCTTGAATCCGTCCGGTTTTACCATCGGGTAAAGCTCCTTCTAAGCCATAACCTACTTCAATTCGCGACTTTCGGTCTTTTACTACTAGAAGAATTAACACCCCATTATTTTTTTGTTTATCTCCAATGCCCCATTGGCGCAGGATTTTCAATGAAAAATCTTCTAAAGGCTGGCCTTTTAAAGTGTCTATCGTGATTACTACAATTTGAGCTTTAGTAAGCTGGTAGAGTTTTGAATAAAAAAGCAATAGCCGCAGTCTCCACCTATAACAATGTTTAGGTGGAATAAGGCATCATCACTGCTAATCTGATGGAGTATTCTGCTTTTGTATGTATTTCTTTATAACTTCAATAGGAGCACCTCCTGATGACAAAATAAGATAACTTTCTATTCCACAAATATGGTTTCCAATAAAATTTTGATAAATATTCAGCATACTCTTTCCTTATCAACCTTGACGTTACTGTTTTAAGATTATTTATCAGTTTGGAAAGCTGTACTTGTGGTGGCGCTTCAAATAAAATATGTATATGATCGGCTTCACCGTTAAACTCAATAAGCGTACAGCTCCATTTAGAAAGTATATTTTCTAACCTTTTTAACATCTCATTTGTTAGACATTTATGTCTATATTTTGTTACAATAACTAAATGATATTTCAAATTATAACAAGCGTGTCTATTTGTATTGTATTCTACATTCATAATTTCATATACTCCTTTACAACTAATTATTTGTATGCTATAATTTTAACAACAGAAGAAAAATTTGTAAAGCTGGTGTTGGCATGAAATGCATCAAAACCGTGAAATTCAAAATCAAAATAACGGACAAATCCTTTGGTGATACCATATTCATATACAATAAAGCATTGTCTTACATAATCAACGTGGTCAATAACGAATGGGATTTCATATCAACACTATCAACGGCAAAAGAGCAGTTAAACTACACAGAAAAGCTGATACACAATAC
>NZ_FQVH01000040.1:0-14190 GCF_900129075.1 Caldanaerobius fijiensis DSM 17918 | reverse complement strand
CATTTTTAAAAACCTCCTTCTCGGTTTGTTTTATTTTTGAATTCTTACCAAGAAAGAGGTTTTTAATCATTTTACACAAAATTTTTTACAGTCTCGGAAAATACGTCTATTACTTAAAATATTTGTCTAAATCTTCTGTTTTTTCTATGTCGAAAATATCTTCGGCAATTCTATCAAGAATGTTGCTATCAGCATTTTTTATCATTTCTTCATATTTTTTCGGAAGTCCTTTCAATTTTTTGTTTAACTGCTTTAAAATTGTGTTTCTTAAACCTTCTTTAATGCCTTCTTTTATGCCTTTTTCCATACCTTCTTTGAGTCCTTTTTCAATTATCATTTTGTATATTGATGATTCTTCGAGCCTTAACATTTTTTCCGCCTCCTCAAAAATTTTCTTTATAACTTCCTGACTGTATACTATACCTGAGAGTAGTTCAGCTTTAAACAGAATATCTTTCTTTTTATTGGTACTTACAGGTACTCCTTTGATCAAATCAACGCACATTTTAAGATATTTTTCTCCTGCTTTTGTCCTTTCCTTCCTGTCAGCAAGGGGTAGTAGTGGATAAAGATCAAAATAGCCTGTTTCTGCAATGTTTGAAAATGTGAGATCTCCCACATCCAATATCTTGTACCTATAGTCGAGTTTGTTATTGCCAAGTGTATAACTCAAACCATTGTCCATTTGGACTATACAAATATATCATCTGCCATGTCTGAAAACATATTTTTTACAGTCAGATCGTATGTTTGAGACATTTTATCCCCATTTTCTTCTACTCTTGTAATATTATATCACATGTGTTCAAAAAAGAACATGTTGCATTGGTTTATAAAAGTATCAAATAATGTACAGAAAAAAATACAAAGAATCTTTATAAAAAAGAAGGATTTTTAGGATAAATGTAGAATTATAAGAATAAAAGTTGATGAGAGTTGAATTTTGTAAGTATAAGTATTGTGACAGGATCCGCTAGATTCTTGAGGTTGTTTCGGCGCCCAAGGTTCGATGCGGTGGTCATATTTGGTAAAAAATTGGCAGGAGCAGAATATGCTTGTCATGCCAAAGGGCGCCGTATTGCCTAAATTCAAAAAGTGAATATAATCTGGACATCAGCAAGGTTGTATTTCAGAAAGTAGAAGGTGAAAAGCACCTTTTATTTTTTTACGAAATTTGCTGATAGATAAATTATGGGGGAGCTTATGGAGGAACAATGCAAAAGAGTACATTATGACGAAATTCTAAAAAACCTGTTTAATATATAAGTTGACGATATATGCTATCAACTCGTTGTTTAAAAAGGAATTTGATAAAAGTGTACGTATTGAACCTTTAAAAGAGGAATATGTTAGAATGGACTATTCTAGAGCAATATGTGATAAAGTGGTATTAGTAGATGAAGACGATGGTAAAAAGAAGTATCATATAGAGTTTCAGACATTAAATGATAGGGCTATAGTAATAAGAATGATAGATTATGGTTTCGGAATAGTAATAGATGGATTTGATTATAATAATTTTCCGAAAGATAGTGAAATAACCATAGAGTTTCCATCCCAAATAGTAATATTCCTTAAGAAAGGTCCGTCGATACCAAACGAATTGAGACTAAATATAAAAATGCCTTATACAGGAGAAAAGATTGAGTACAAGGTGCCAACATTTAAAACGTGGGAACATGGTTTGGAATATTATAAAAGAGAAGAGTTATATATAATGTTTCCTCTGAAGGTTATAGATATAAGTGAATATATAGAAAAAATAAAAAGTGGAAAAATTAACGAAGAAGAAAAGAAAAAGAGGCTGGAAGAAGCTAAAAAAGAATTAATTTTCTTGATAGAAGAAATAATAGAGGAATTGAATAAAAAAGCAATAGCCGCAGTTTCCACCTATAACAATGTTTAGGTGGAGTAAGGCATCATAACTGCTAATCTGATGAAGTATTCTGTTTTTGTATGCTATAATTGTACTAGAAGAAAAATTTGTAAAGCTGGTGTTGGCATGAAATGCATCAAAACCGTGAAATTCAAAATCAAAATAACGGACAAATCCTTCGGTGATACCATATTCATATACAATAAAGCATTGTCTTATATAATCAACGTGGTCAATAACGAATGGGATTTCATATCAACACTATCAACGGCAAAAGAGCAGTTAAACTACACAGAAAAGCTGATACACAATACAAAGAAAAACGAGGCTAAATATGATTTTGACAGCAAATTCTATAAGTTCCCTTCGTATTTAAGGAGAGCCGCCACAGCTGAAGCTCTTGGTGCGGTGAAAAGCTACCGCTCGAATTTAGAAAACTATTTTGAGAAAAAAGCACAGTATGAAGCAAAAGGGAAGATATTGAGAGAAAAACTACCCGTGTTGGGCATAACAAGATACTCATTTCCCGTACTCTATAAAGACAACATGTTTGAGCGTACGGGAAATAATACAGCAAAGATCAAGGTATATAAAAATAACGACTGGGTGTGGCACGATATAGAATTTAAGACAAAAGATCTTGAGCATAGGGACATGACAAATTTCAAAGAAATGAATCCTGCTTTGGTAAAAAGTGGGGGAAAATATTATCTCCATTTCACTTACGAAAAAGAGGTTAAGTTAAAAGAAACACCGCTTAAAGATAGAACGATAATATCGGTAGATATGGGTTTGACCAACTCTGCCGTATGCAGCGCCATGAAGTATGACGGAACTGTCATAGGAAGATTGTTTATCAATCAGCCTATAGGAAAAGACCGTCTGCTTCATAAGATAAACAAGCTGGCAAAAGCGCAGAGGATATCAGGGGTTGGGAGAAAACCGAACCTATGGAGAAAGATAAACAACATAAACAGTCAAATAATAAACGACACAGCGCATAAGATCATAGAATTTGCCCTAAGGCATAATGCCGATGTGATAGTGTTTGAGTATTTAGGTAAGCTCAAATCAAAGGAAAACTACGCTCGAAAGATGAGGATAAAGCTTCAATACTGGGCAAAGAGAAAGATACAGGACAAGGTATGTGATATGGCACACAGTTACGGAATACATGTATCATGGGTGAATCCCAAGAACACATCGGCATTAGCATTTGATAGAACAGGGAAAGTAACGAGAAATGGCAAAAAAGACATATGCGAATTTACTACAGGTAAAAAATATCATGCGGATTTAAACGCATCGTACAATATAGGTGCAAGATACTTTATTCGAGAGATATTAAATCCTCTTTCCGAAAGGGAGAGGTTGCGGGTATCAGGCAAAAGTTCCTGATACTGTAGCGAGAAGCCAGCAGACCCTGTCTACATTGATTAGTCTGGTTAAAGCCATGCAGTCACAGTGTGATTGCGTTGCGTGATCAGACCGTATTTATGACAGGTAGTTCCGCTGTTAATGCAGTGGGAAGCCTCATCTATAACACTTTGTGTTTAGATGGGGAGGCTTCACGGACGAGTTTAGAAATGGTCAATATAATATTGGAAGAATTAAATAGTATACTGGTTCAAATGAGTAATTTATCTATAGAATTATACGGTGAGGATTATGACAGAATAGAAAGTGAGGTGGACAAAATGATAAAGACGTATATTGATCCTGAAATTTATAGGAAGGGTATGATAGAAGGTATAAAAGAAGGCATGAAAGAAGGCATGAAAGAGGGTATGAAAGAGGGTATAAGAGAAAAGGCAAGGCAAAAATATTACTCAAGCAATTATCAAAAAGAGTAGGAATTTTACCAGATGATTTGAGTGAAAAAATAATGAAATTAAATGAAGAGACATTGGAACAAATAGCTGATGATATATTTGACATAAAGAGTATAGAAGATTTAGCCAAATATCTTAAGCAATAGAAAGGTATATATTACCTTTTATTTTTATAGCAGAAGAAATTGATTAGACGAAATCATAATTTAATGAATAAAGAAGCTGCTGATTTTTTAAATGAAGTATTGTATTATATACATAAGTTTAAGACATATAAGTTTGCAACGCAGAGAAAAGGTGTTATTTGTCTTAAATGTATTAATGATATTAATGGCGAAAGTTTTGATAAAAATAAGGGAAAAAATTCTGAAAATAAAGGATTTGGGGTTATTAATACTATAATACGTATGAATGAAATAAATTAAGGATTAGGATATAAAAACTGTAAGAAATATTAAAGAAGATATTAAACTAATTTTAAAAGCGAAAAATATTTTTAGGTATTTGCAAAAAATTATATAAATAAAAGTATTTAATGTTAGCAAAAGTTTAATCGAGAAGAAAATTTTGTTGATACACTATCTAAAATCAAATTAGAGAGTTGATCGGAGCAAAATATCTTTATTATGTAAAAGATAAACAAAATCTATTAAAAACAAATTCTAAAATGTTGGCTTGGATATGATTAGGGGAGGAAAATATTATGAAGGTTGTTATTTTGGCTGGTGGTTTTGGTACACGTTTAAGCGAAGAAACAGATATAAAACCAAAACCAATGGTAGAAATAGGTGGGAAGCCAATACTCTGGCATATTATGAAGATCTATTCGACATATGGGCACAATGATTTTATAATCTGCCTTGGATACAAAGGTTATGTGATAAAAGAGTATTTTGTTAATTATTACATGCATATGAGCGACCTGACAGTAGACTTTTATGATGGTGGCATAAAAATACATAATAATCATGCGGAACCATGGAGGGTAACTTTAGTAGATACAGGGTTGAATACGATGACAGGAGGGAGAATTAAAAGAGTTAAAGAGTATATTGGAAATGAAACATTTATGCTCACGTATGGGGATGGAGTGGCGGATGTAAATATAAATAATTTAATAGATTTTCACAAAAGCCATGGTAGATTAGCTACATTAACTGCTGTTCTCCCTGCGGGTAAATTTGGCGCATTGAGATTTGGTGAAAATAATAAAGTTGAAGATTTTACTGAAAAACCACCAGGAGATGGTGGCTGGGTTAATGGTGGCTTTTTTGTATTAGAACCTCAAGTTGTAGATTATATAGAAAATGATAGTACTATTTGGGAAAGAGAGCCATTAGAAAAATTGGCGAAAGAAGGTAATCTTTTTGCTTATAAGCATGAAGGTTTTTGGAAACCAATGGATACGTTGAGGGATAAAAGAGAATTAGAAGAAATGTGGAATAGTGGAAAGGCGCCGTGGAAAATATGGGATTAAAGTATTTAATTACAGGAGCTACAGGATTTATCGGGGCTAATATAGTAAGATCGTTTTTGGATGAAAATAATGAAATTCATATTATAGTACGAGAAACTTCCAATCTTTGGAGACTTAATGATATTGTTAAAGATATAATAATACATTACTGCGATATAAACGATTCAGATAAAGTTGAAAGAGTAATATCTGCTTTGAAACCAGATATAATTATACATAATGCAATATATGGTGGATATCCATTTCAAAAAGATAGTATGAAAATTATAAACACAAATTTTTTAGGCACAGTGAATCTATTGAATGCATGTATAGGTTATGGCTTCAAATGTTTTATAAATACTGGCAGCAGTTCTGAATATGGTGGTAAAAATAAACCAATGTCTGAGAATGATTTATTAGAACCAATTGATGATTATGGAGTTGCAAAGGCTGCGGCTACACTTTATTGTCAATCCATTGCAAGGCGGTATAATTTGCCTGTATTTACATTACGTTTATTTTCACCGTATGGTTATTATGAAGAACCGACTCGATTAATTCCGTATATAATTACAAGTTGTTTGAGGAATGAAGATATTAAGTTATCTAATCCTAACCCAGTTAGAGATTTTATTTTTATAGAAGATGTCATAGAAGCTTATAAAACAGTAATAAAAAATGCTCAATATTTGACGCATGGTGATATATTTAATATTGGAACAGGTAAGCAGTACACAGTAAAAGAAGTATTTGAAACAATTAAAGAAATTATCGGTTATAATAAAGAACCATTATGGGGGACCGCTGAAGGAAGGGTAAGTGATACTTTCAAAATTTGGAAAGCAGATGTAACCAAGTCAAAAGAAAAGCTTGGATGGGAGGCTACTCATAGCTTGAAAGAAGGACTTACAAAAAATATTAATTGGTTTACAAATAATTTAAAGTTATATACACGTTGATGAAAGGAAATGATTAAAATGAATACTAAAGAACTTTCGATTGAAAACATAAGTACAATAACAAAAAAGATCAGAAAAAAATTATTGTGGATGCATTGTAAGGCAAATGCTTCTCATATTGGTTCGGCATTTTCTATTGTTGATTTGCTTACAGTACTATATTTTAAGATTTTAAATATTGATCCTGATAACCCTACACGACCGGAGAGAGATCGGTTTATTTTAAGCAAAGGGCATGCTGCCTCAGCTTGGTATGCAGTGTTAGCAGAAAGAGGTTTTTTTAATGTAGAAATGTTAGAGGGATTTGGTGTTGATGGTGGTGCGTTATCTGAACATCCAGATAGATTAAGTGTACCTGGTGTAGAAGCTTCAACAGGTTCGCTAGGACATGGTTTATCGATAGGTGTTGGTATTGCTTTAGCTGGTAAATATGATAACAAAAAGTATAGGACCTTTGTTTTGATGAGCGATGGTGAGTGTCAAGAAGGTTCTATATGGGAGGCAGCGATCTCAGCATCACGTTTAAGATTGGATAATCTAGTAGGGATTATTGACGCAAACAGATTGCAGGCTTATGAAAGAACCGACAATATACAAACAATTTCTTCATTAAAAAATAAATTTGAAAATTTTGGATGGGCGGTACTTGAAATTGATGGACATAATTTGTATGAAATAGAAAAAACATTTAATAATATACCTTTAATGCAAAATAAACCTACAATGATAATAGCACATACAGTCAAAGGTAAAGGAATAAAAGAAATGGAAGACAAATTAGAGTGGCATTATAAGTCACCGAAAGTTGATGATTTAGATAAATTTATAAAAGAGATAGGTGAGTAAATTGAGAACAGCATTTGTCAATACATTAATGAATCTAATGAAAAAAAATGATAATATTTACTTGTTAACAGGAGATTTAGGCTTTTCAGTATTTGATAAATTAAAAGAACAATTTCCCAAAAATTTTTTAAATGTAGGCATTTCCGAAGCTAATATGATAGGTATAGCTGCAGGTTTAGCACTGTGTAATAAACAAGTTTTTGTATATTCTATAATTCCTTTTGTTACTTATAGAGTATTGGAACAAATAAGGAACGATTTATGCTATCAGAAATTACCTGTTAAAATTATTGGTGTTGGCAGTGGATTATCTTATGGGGCTGCAGGAGTAACCCATCATTCAATTGAAGATATAGCAATAATGTCTTCACTGCCTGAAATGACCGTATTAGCGCCTGGTGATCCTGTAGAAGTAAAATTAGCTGTTGAGCAATCTATTAATTTAGAAGGACCATGTTATATTAGACTTGGGAAAAATGGAGAACCAGTTATACATAATGAAAAGAATATTAATTTCAAAATTGGAAAAGGAATTAAATTAAAAGAGGGAAATGATATTTCAGTTTTTGTTACTGGAAATATGCTTGAGACTGCGGTTGAAGTATCAAAAATTCTTGAAAATAATAATTTGTCTGTTGAAATTATAAGCATGCATACCATAAAACCTTTAGACGAGGACATCATTGTTGAATCTGCTAAAAATAAGAAATTAATAGTTTCAATTGAAGAACACATTGAAACAGGAGGATTAGGATCAAAAATTGCTGATGTTTTATTGAAAAATACTATATATAAAAGATTTATGAAATTTGCCCTTCCAGATAAATTTATCCATGAAGTAGGTAGTCAAAAATACTTGAGGCAGTTATATTTCTTGACGCCGGATAAAATAGCAAGTAAAATTTTATGCGAGATAGATAAAGGTGATGAAAGTGATAAATACAGCACTAAATATATATAAGAATAAAAGAATATTAATAACAGGTCATACAGGATTTAAAGGTTCATGGCTTGCATTATGGCTCTATGAATTAGGAGCAGAAGTATTAGGGTATTCATTAGAGCCGCCTACAAATCCTAATTTATTTTCAACAATTAAGTTAGACAAAAAAATACATCATGTGATAGGTGATATACGGGATGAAGAAAAATTGACAAAAATATTTCAGGATTTCAAACCTGAAATAGTATTTCATATGGCAGCTCAGCCTCTGGTTAGACTTTCATATAAAGAACCAAAGCTAACATATGAAACGAATATAATGGGTACTGTTAATGTCTATGAAGCCATAAAAAAAACGGATAGTGTTAAAGTTGTAATAACAATAACAAGCGATAAATGTTATGAAAATAAAGAATGGATATATGGTTACAGAGAAAATGATCCAATGGGTGGTTATGATCCATACAGTTCGAGCAAAGGATGTGTTGAATTAATAACATCAGCTTATCGTAATTCCTATTTTAACAATAGTGGTGTTGCTATAGCATCTGTTAGAGCAGGGAATGTTATAGGTGGAGGAGATTGGGCAGAAGACAGATTAATACCCGATTGCATTCGTTCATTGTCTAAAAATGAGATAATATTAATACGAAATCCAGAGGCAATAAGACCATGGCAGCATGTATTAGAGCCATTATCAGGATATTTGTGGTTAGGGGTTTTGATGTTGAAAGATAAAAACAAATTTAATAGTGGATGGAATTTTGGCCCTAACGATTCCGATATAATTACAGTTGAGGAAATGGTAAAATTGTCAATAAAATATTGGGGAAGTGGTGAGTATAAAATTGATTCTTCAATACACCCCCATGAAGCAAAATTGCTTAAATTGGACACAAGCAAGGCTTTTATGAAATTGAAATGGAAACCAGTATATGATATTTATACAGCTATAGAAAAAACTATTAATTGGTATAAGGCATATTATAACAATGAGAAAGACATGTTGTCATATACAGTTAATCAAATAAATGAATATATAGAAAGCGCAAAAAGAAAAAAATTATTATGGAGTGAAGGATAAGATGGAATCAATAAATAGAGAATCAATATTTAATGAAGTTAAAAAATACTTCAAAGAAAAGGAGGAAACATCAAAACCATTTACAGAA
Source organism: Caldanaerobius fijiensis DSM 17918 (assembly GCF_900129075.1). Lineage (NCBI taxonomy): Bacteria > Bacillati > Bacillota > Clostridia > Thermoanaerobacterales > Thermoanaerobacteraceae > Caldanaerobius > Caldanaerobius fijiensis. Next base: position 5,103 of record NZ_FQVH01000040.1, on the reverse strand, counting down.
GGTGAAACATATATTCCTGTGTCAGGGAAGGTTTTGGATGTAAATGATTTAATCAATCTTGTAGATGCATCGCTGGATATGTGGTTGACATCGGGAAGATATGCCGAACAGTTTGAAAAAGAGTTTGCACGGTTTTTAGGAGTAAAGTATTGTGCGCTAGTTAATTCAGGATCTTCTGCTAATTTAATTGCAGTATCTGCTTTAACATCATATAAACTTGGTGAAAGAAGATTAAGACCAGGTGATGAGGTAATAACGGTAGCAGCGGGATTTCCCACAACAATAGCTCCGATTGTACAAAATAGATTGGTACCTGTTTTTATAGATGTGGAATTGGGGACGTACAATTATGATGTTAGTCAAATAGAAAAAGCCATAACAGATAAAACAAAAGCGATATTTATGGCCCATACGTTGGGCAATCCCTTTAACCTTGACAAAGTTATGGAACTAGCTAAAAAATATAATCTTTGGGTAATTGAAGATAATTGTGATGCATTGGGTGCTAAGTATAGGAACAAATATACAGGGACATTTGGACATATAGCGACATTTAGCTTTTATCCGGCCCATCACATAACGATGGGGGAAGGTGGAGCTGTTGTAACGAATGACCAAGAATTGTATAAAATAATGCTTTCTTTCAGAGATTGGGGTAGGGATTGCTGGTGTCCACCTGGTAAAGATAATACCTGTAGGAAAAGATTTTCTCAGCAACACGGTGATTTACCATTTGGGTATGACCATAAATATGTTTATTCACATTTGGGGTATAACCTTAAAGTAACAGATATGCAGGCTGCTGTAGGTTTATCACAATTAAAGAAATTGCCTGAATTTATCAAAAAAAGGCAAGAGAATTTTAAGTTATTATATGAAGGATTGAAAGAATTAGAAGATTATTTTGTTCTTCCCAAAGCGACGGAGAACAGTGAGCCGAGCTGGTTCGGGTTTCCTATAACCATAAAAGAAAGCGCATCGTTTAATAGAAATCAGTTGATAGATTATCTAGAGAAAAATAAAATTGGGACGAGGCTATTGTTTGCTGGAAATATATTGAGGCAGCCATTATTCGTAAATAATGATGTAGAATATAGAATTGTAGGTAGTTTGAAGAATACAGATATAATTATGGAAAGGACGTTCTGGATAGGAGTTTGGCCTGGGATAAATGGAAAAATGGTTAAATATATAATAAGTGTAATTGAGAAATTTACAGGGCAAGGAAGGTGACTCTAATGCCAAAAGTAACAGTAGCAATACCTACCTATAACAGAGCACACTATTTAAAAGAGGCTATTGAAAGTGTGTTAGCGCAAACGTTTAAAGACTATGAACTATTAATTTTGGATAATGCTTCAACAGATAACACGGAAGAAGTTGTTAAATCGTTTGATGATGCTCGTATAAGATATATTAAAAATGAAATTAATATTGGAGGAATAAATAATTTTAATAAAGCTTTAGATATGGCAAAGGGAGAATATGTTATAATATTTCATGATGATGATATTATGAAACCAGAGTTGTTAGAAAAAGAAGTTGAAATATTAGATAAAAATGACGATGTTGTTTTAGTTGCAACGAATATAAGCATTATAAATAAAAGAGGTATGATATTGAAACAAAGAGAGAAAGAACTTGATAATGATATTATTTTTGAAAAATATGATTTTATATACAAGTTGTTTAAAGAGAATTTTGTTTTACCATGTCCTACTGTTATGTTAAGAACGGATTTTATAAATCGCAATAATATAAGATTTAGACCAGAAATTGGTCCTAATGCTGATGGTTATATGTGGATGGAAATAAATCTATACAATAAAAAAATATTGTTTTTACATGAACCATTATTAATGTATAGACATCACGAAGGTCAGGATAGTAGTAATAATTTTCTTGATAGAAATATCAAGGGGTATCAATATGCCCTTAAATTAATAAAAGAGAATAAACTTGAGTATATTATTCCATATTTAAAGAAAAACGCTACATATTATTTGATTTCTGTATTATCGAATAAACTTGCATATGGTTATATAAAACGAGATGATTTTAAGAGGTATATAGATAAGTTGAAGGAAGAGGAATTCTGGATAAATGATATTAAAGTTTCATATAAATTAAGATTATTTTTATCTTATTATTGTCCTATAATAGCAATTATTTTGCATAAGGTAAAAATGATTATTACAAATCAAAAATATTATTAGAGGGGTTTATACTATGGAGAAAATTGCAATATTTATTCCTTCTTTAAGAGGAGGTGGTGCTGAGAGGGTAATGCTAAACTTAGCAAGTGGATTAGCTAACAAAAATTATAATATTGATTTAGTGGTTGTTAAATTAGAAGGACAATATATTAATCAAATTCCACAAAATATAAAAGTTATTAATTTAAATTCAAAACGTGCAATAACAAGTATTATCCCATTAATAAAATATATCAAAAAAAATGAGCCTAATGTTATTGTTTCTGCAATGGGGCATATAAATATCGTTGCGATAATTGCAAAGTTATTTATGAACAATAAAACAAAAGTAATAATTACAGAACATACAACATTAAGTTTAGCTAAAAAAGAGTCAAAAAATTTAAAAGAAAAAATAGCAATTAACATTCTAAAATATATTTATCAATATTCTGATGCTATAGTAGCGGTATCAAAAGATGTTGCCAAGGATATGTCTAATATGCTAAATATACCTTTAGAAAAGATAAATGTAATATATAATCCGATAATAAGTGATGATTTGATTAGGAAATCAATGGAAAATGTAAATGATAGTTGGTTTTATCCTGGAGAACCACCTGTTGTTATTTCTGTGGGAAGGCTTACTGAAGCAAAAGATTTTGATACTTTGATTTACGCTTTTAAAAAAATATATGAAAAAATGAAAGTAAGATTAGTAATTTTGGGAGAGGGAGAGAAAAGAAGTTATCTTGAAAAACTTATTCATGATATGGGATTAGATGATGATGTAAAAATACCAGGTTTTGTTGAAAATCCGTATTCATATATAAAACGTGCTTCTGTTTTTGTTCTATCTTCAAAAAGAGAAGGGCTTCCTACTGTATTGGTTGAAGCATTAGCTTGTGGTACACCAGTTATTTCGACAGATTGTTATAGTGGTCCAAGAGAAATACTACAAAATGGGAAATTGGGTAAATTAGTACCTGTTGGAGATGTTGATGCTTTAGCTAATGAAATAATAAAGTTACTAGAAAATAAAGTAGAAAATAGAATGCTTTTAAATGAATTAAAAGATTTCACTTTTGAGAGTAGTGTACAAAAATATATAGACTTGATAAGGAAGGTTTTAGATGAATAATATTAATCAGTTAATCACAAATAAATATAACATTAATTTTTTATTATATATACTTTTAGGGTTGTTAATTGGGTTATTTTCAATAATATTAACTAATTTTATGTATGTTTCATTTAAGGCTTTTTTATTAGGATTAACAATTATATTGTTTTCGATTGTTTTAATAAATAAAAGATCTAAACAATTTGGATTAGCAGATCCATTATTAATTTTTTTGTCTTTTTTTGCAGCATATAATGGATTAATCCTTATTCAATTTGCGTTTGAATTTAATAAAGATTTATTAATTTCTAAAATATATCCACTTACATTTAAATCATCGACAGTTATTTATGCAGGTTATTTAGGAATAATAGCATTGGTAGGATTAATTATTGGAGAAAAGTTATCTGAATTATTTATTAAAAGACAAAAAATACAAATTTTTACCGAAAAAGAATATGTAATAAAAAGAAATGCTTTATTATATACAGGTATTGTAATGTATTGTACAGGTTTAATGTTATTTTTTTTAAATTATCAAAGGGTAGGAGGTTTTTTCCATTATATATCATTACAAAGAGGAGCAGGAATGACTTTATTATCCCAAGTAAGAGGTTCACTTCCGTATAGCAGTTTTATATTTCCGGGGATAGCAATAGTTTATTATAACTTTTTTAACACTAAAGATAAAAAGATTCTGTATATATCATTATTATTTTTATTGTTATGGATAATTTTAATGATAATTCAAGGTGATCGCCGTTATTTAGCCTATTCTTTAATTATAATTTATGGTATTTGGATAATACAAAAGAACATAAAAGTTAGAATAAATAAAAAAATAGTATTTTATGCTATCATTATTTATATTTGCTTGACTTTTTTTGCACAAGTCAGATTTTTGATTTCACCAATAATGAATAATGAAATGAAAATACAAGATGGCATAACATGGATTACTGAACACATAAATATAAATTGGTTTTTACCTGGCGAAAACGAATTTGCAGGTCCGTATTTTACTTTATTGTATTCAATTGAAAATAGAAGCAAATTACTATATGGATCTTCATATGTTAATTCAATAGCAAATATATTGCCAAGAAGCTTATATCCTGGACCAAAACCTCCAACTATAGCACAAGACTTTGCATTATTTATTCATAATAGTTATATGTCCAATTTCCCTTTTGTTATTGGATGGGGTTATAGTCCAGTTGCTGAAGCATATAATAATTTTGGTTTGTTTGGGATTTTTATTATTTTTATAATTTATGGGTTAATTTTATCATTTATTCGTGTTTTTAAAAGGAAAGGATTATTTGGAATTTTAATTTATTCTATGATTTTACCGGAATTAATGAACTTTAATCGAATTGATTTTAGTTCTATACTCCAAGAACTTTTTTTCAATATTATTGGTGTTTTTATTGCCATGTTGCTTTATAAAATATTAAAGGAGCATTCCTGTAATGATTTAAAATGGGCGAAAATGAGCTAAAACGAACTTTGAAAAAATAAGTACCTCCTGATAAAATACAGAGTGTAAGTTCTAGAACTTACCTCGAATTAACGAAAAAACAGGAGGTACTAAAATGAAGTATACACAAAATGAAAAGATTTTGCAAGTGACAGAAAAAACATTAATCGTAGGAGTGGACATTGCTAAAGAAAAGCATCATGCCAGAGCATTTGATTACAGGGGCGTGGAGTACGGTAAACGTCTGGAATTTGGAAACAACAGAGAAGGTATGGAAAAATTTCTTGCATGGGCAATGGATTTGA
>NZ_FQVH01000039.1 GCF_900129075.1 Caldanaerobius fijiensis DSM 17918 | reverse complement strand
CTTTATCTATTCCTATTGCTTTTTCTCCTGTGGATACTTTCTCTTTTTCTTCTTCTATTTCGACTGATAGGTTTATATACCACTTTCCTGCATGGTATTTTATGTTTATTGTTTTTACCTTTTTCGGATCAAAGTCTCTGTGTGCTTTTATTTTTATATGCCCTATATTTTTTATATACACATATCCTTCTTTGCTGAAATTTCTTTTTGCTTCGCATTGAGGAAGTGTTATCGATGTGTAGTGATATTTGTCTTTGAATTTGGGATAATTTGCTCGTCCTTCGAAGAAGTTTTTATATGCTCTGTCCAACCTTCTCAATACATCCTGCAGTATCTGCGAATGTACTTTTTTGTATTCAGGATGTTCTTTCTTGTATTCTGGAAGCATGTTTTGCTGATCTTCGTATGTGAGTCCTTTGCCGTATTCTTTGTAATGTTTTATCCTCTGTTCTAGTGAATAGTTGTATAATTTGCGGCACAAATACAATGTATAAAACAATTTTTCTTCCTGCTCTTTTGTCGGCTCTAGGAGAAAATGCTGACACATCATCATCTTTTCTCACCTTGGCTTTCTATTATAAAATCCTCTACAATTATTATGACATATTATTCTATGGCAGACAATAGAAATTCATCTCCCACCTGTAGAGGATGGGAGACTTCTTTCAAGTCTTAGTTAAAATCCGGTTTTTGCATAAAAAACGAAGAATTAACTTCTATTCGCAATTTCCACTATATACAAATAGGTTGCTTCCGAAAAGTTCAACAGCATCGGCTAAGGCCAGTGAACTTTTTTCTTCAGCAACCTATTTTGCAATTTACAATGAAAGTATCGTCATCTTGCAAATATATGGTCTCCAATCTGCGTTATTATAGTTCTTGACCAGATCCACGGTGAAGTAGTCTTAGCCGGATTGTAATAATAAAGCGCACCACCTGTTGGATCCCATCCACCTAGAGCTGCATCCGCCGCTCTATAAGCTTCTTCATCAGGTTCCATGTAGAATTGCCCGTCCATCACTGCAGTAAAAGCATAAGGCTGGAATATAATACCTGCTATAGTCTTAGGAAATCTCGGATCCTTTAACCTGTTCAATATAACAGCGCCCACAGCGACCTGACCTTCAAAGCTTTCACCACGGGCTTCGGCATATATTATTTTCGCCAATAAATATCTATCTATCGCATAATTTGCGCTGTAATTTACAGTTTTATCTGCACTTGCATTTTCTGTTATAGGAATAATAAATTGTTGCCCCGGTAGTATATAATCGTCCCAATAATTATTTGCCAGCTTTATATCGTCTACTGAAATTCCGTATTTTGCCGCAATATCTGATAATGTTTCTCCAGGCTGCACTGTATAGACATCACCATTTACAGGTACATAGAGTTTTTGCCCGGGTTTTATGATATCGCCTATTAAACCATTTTCCTGCTTAATCGCATCGACATTGGTCCCATACCAGGTGGCAATATCGTAGAGTGATTCACCATAGCTTACTACGTGTGCTTTTGACGCCGCAAAAACCTGTAAAGGCATTGCGATCGATGTAATAAAAATTGCGATCGACAAAATAACACATGTTATTTTTTTGTTGCTTATCATCGGCATCATCCTTTCTGAAAAATTTAGCCGTGGGAAGCAGCTATAAGGCATTATATATCATTTAGTGCCTTTTGTCATATATCATATTTGCGCATAATTAGCTATATCATGAGATATACTCCAGTATAATCATTTATACTCGATTTTTCTCACATATAATAGGCGATACCATTATATAGCACAAATCTGATTTGCATGAAAAAACTAGCGATGGGAATATTAAAAATGCAGCACAAAAAAGGAGGCATTTAAAAAATGGCTAAGGGAAGCATGACAAAACGACAGATGGTGCCACAAGCACATCAAGCCCTCGACAACATGAAATATGAAATTGCTGCCGAAATGGGCTTGCCGGTGTACCAGGGTTCCGAAGACTATTGGGGTAACCTGACATCACGGGATTGTGGAGCCGTAGGCGGCCATATGGTAAAAAGAATGATCAGCTGGGCAGAACAGGCCATGGCTAATACCCCTGCTGCACAAATGCCGAGTAAAACAAAATAATTGATTTAAAAGAGAAGTGGACATCACCCTTCTCTTTTTTATGATATAATTATTACAGGTGATGCAATGTGATTAGTAATACGCAGGAATTGGCTGAAAATAAATTATTGATTCTGTATGTACTACAGAGAGCTGGTTTGCCTCTAAGCAACGAACAAATAACAGAAATCATGCTGGATACTGAATGCATGAACTATTTCCTGTTGCAACAATTCCTGGGCGAACTGCAAAATAGTGAACACATTTTTTTTGACACTCAAAAATCATGTTATTATATTACCCCCAAAGGCACCAACACATTAAACCTCTTTCTACACCTGATAGATGAAGACAAAAAGAAGCGCCTCGACAAATACATAGTAATCAACAGGGAAAGATTTAAGCGAGAACTACAGATTACATCCGATTATAAACAGGTGGCCAAAGATCAATTCGTCGTGACGTGTAAAGTAGAAGAAAACAACATAACCCTTATAGAGCTCAAATTAAATGTGGTATCAAAAGAACAGGCCAAACTGCTCTGCAGCAACTGGAACCATAAGGCGCAAAAAATCTACGCCAACGTGATCAAAGAATTAACAGAAAATGACACTTAAAAAGCCCTATCTGGATAGGGCTTTTTTCTTTGTGTATTTTGCTTTTAAATCAAATATCTTATCCCTCAGTTCAGCCGCTTTTTCAAATTCTAAATTTGCTGCGGCTTTTTTCATCTGTTCCTCCAGTATAGCAATCTCTTTCTCTATTTCGCTCTCAGAAAGAGGTTCGCTATCAGTCACAGCTTTTTCAGTAAGTTTAACTTTCTGGCTGGACTTGGCTTTTCTACTGGACCTATTTTTTTCATTAGACTTGATTTTTTCATCATAAATACCGGGATCCTCTGCAACAATTGTGGCTTCTATGATATCGTGCACCGATTTGACGATCGTCTGAGGCACTATGCCGTTTTCCTCGTTGTATTTCATCTGAATCTGACGCCTTCTATTGGTCTCAGAAATAGCCTTTTTCATGGAATCGGTTATCTCATCAGCATACATTATGACGCGGCCTTCTGCATTTCTAGCAGCCCTGCCAATGGTCTGAATGAGGGACGTTTCTGATCTCAAAAATCCTTCTTTATCAGCATCTAAAATAGCCACCAGTGAAACCTCAGGGAGATCAAGTCCTTCTCTCAATAGATTTATACCCACCAGCACATCAAATGTCCCCAGTCTCAAATCCCTTACTATTTCCATTCTCTCAATAGTATCAATGTCCGAATGCAAATACCTGACTTTTATGCCTATATCTTTGAGGTATTCAGTTAAATCTTCGGCCATCTTTTTGGTAAGTGTCGTCACAAGAACACGATTACCTTTAGCCACGGTCTTTTTGATCTCACCTATAAGGTCGTCAATCTGCCCTTTCACAGGGCGCACCTCAACAGCAGGATCTACCAGGCCTGTCGGCCTTATAATTTGTTCTACCACCTGCACTGAGTGTTTGAGCTCGTATTCGCCCGGCGTAGCGGATACGAAGATCACCTGATTGATCCTTTCTTCAAATTCATGAAACTTAAGTGGCCTATTATCATATGCCGATGGCAACCTGAACCCATACTCCACCAGTGCATCCTTTCGAGATTTGTCACCATGATACATTCCTCTGATCTGGGGTATTGTTACATGGGACTCGTCTATGAACATCAAAAAGTCATCTGGGAAATAATCAATAAGGGTAAAAGGCGGGCTACCCGGCGGCCTTCCCGATAGATGCCTGGAATAATTCTCTATACCCTGGCAGTAACCTACTTCTTTTAGCATCTCTATGTCGTACATGGTGCGCTGTTTTAACCTCTGGGCCTCTACCAGCTTGCCCTGTGATTCCAGCTCTTTCAATCGTTCCTTGAGCTCGGCCTCTATGCTCTCTATAGCCCTATTTATTTTCTCTTTGGACGTAGCATAGTGGGATGCCGGGAATATTGATACATGGTTTCTAAGGCCTATAATCTCACCTGTGAGAACATCTATCTCAGATATCCGGTCAACTTCATCGCCAAAAAGCTCTATTCTTATGGCTCTATCGGCAGAAGATGCCGGAAATACCTCTATAACATCCCCTCTTACGCGAAACTTTCCTCTGGTAAAATTGATGTCATTTCTCTCATACTGTATATCCACAAGCCTTTTTAATATCTCCTCACGGCTTTTTATCATGCCAGGTCTTAGCGATAAAGTCATGTTGGCATAATCTATAGGGTCACCCAGGCCGTATATGCACGATACGCTGGCTACAATGATAACATCTCGCCTCTCAAAAAGGGCAGATGTAGCTGAATGTCTTAGTTTATCTATCTCGTCATTTATCGCCGCATCTTTTTCAATATACGTATCGGTCTGTGGGATATACGCTTCAGGCTGATAATAGTCGTAATAACTTACAAAATACTCCACTGCGTTATTAGGGAAAAACTCCCTGAACTCACTGCATAGCTGCGCTGCCAGTGTTTTGTTGTGGGCGATAACAAGAGTCGGCTTCTGGACTTCCTGTATGATATTAGCCATGGTAAAGGTCTTACCAGAACCCGTAACACCTAAAAGTGTCTGAAATTTATATCCTTTCCTTATACCATCGCTCAGCTTTTGTATAGCCTGAGGCTGATCTCCTCTGGGTTTATAATCCGATACTATTTTAAACTCACCTATGGATATCACCACCTTTAAATAACTAACCAATTTTTCGCTTTAACGTCCTTAATTCCCTTTCATGTTCGCCATACATGCCGCTTAAGCTTTTCTGTCCTTCGTATAAATCCTCTAACTTTCTACTCATCATCTCAAAATTTTCATTTACTTTACCTTCCAATTTCGCCATACCAATTTTTATGCCATCTGTTTCGGCTTTCTGGAACTCCGATGCTTCTCTCAGCGCTCGCAATATCTGACCATGCTCCTCCTGTTGCACTTTAATCCATTTAACATCTTCTCTCATGGACTTCTGCTCTTCCTGCAAAGCTCTGATATCTTCTCTCATAGATTTCTGCTCTTCTTGCAGGGCCTTGATGTCCTCTCTCATGGATTTCTGCTCTTCTTGCAGGGCTTTAATATCTTCTCTCATGGATTTCTGCTCTTCCTGTAGGGCCTTGATGTCACTTTTAATAGATTTGATATCGCCCTGCATATTTTTTAGTATTTCCAGTATAAGCTCCTCATTCGTCATAAAAATCTCCCCCTCGATACTTATCAACACCCCATCAATATTATATCATTTATTTATGCCGGGGCAAATCTTTCTTCACAAAACATGATAAACTACCTCCACAAAGCCCTGAAGGTAGTTTATCTCATAATTTATACACTTTTTACCATTGAATTTAATTCGATCTCATCAATGTCATCTCTATAAAATGCTTCACGGTCAAATTCTCCTTCAGAAACAGCTACCAGCAATGCTGCAACTGAAGCACCGGTAACATTGGTCATGGTCCTGGCCATATCCAGTATTACATCGATGCCCAAAACCATGGCCAGCCCTTCAATAGGAAGTCCAAGGCTTGTAAGCACAACGGTAGCCACAATAGATGCTGTACCCGGAACACCCGCCACGCCAATGGATGAGATTGTAGTCATAGCAATTAGAAGCAAGTAATGGCTAAAAGTAAGCTCTACATTAAAAACTTTTGCTACAAATACCGCTACTATAGCCGGATATAGACCTCCGCAGGCGTTCATTCCAACTGTAGAGCCTAAAGAAGCAACAAAGCTGGCAATTTTCTCTGAGATTTTCACCCTGTCCACCAGTGATCTTATAGTTACAGGAAGTGTACCATAGCTGGACTGGGTGGTGAATGCTACCACCTGTGCCGGATATATTTTTTTATAAAATCTCAAAGGATTTACCCTTGCTACAAAGGATACCAGGCCACCATGAACTACAATAAGCTGTATTGCGCAGGCAATGTACACCGCCGCTATAACTTTAGCAAGTGGTATGAGGGTTTTAAAACCGTATTTTGCGGAAATAGCTGCTATCAGTCCAAAAACTCCATAAGGCGTAAGTGAAATTACCATCTTGGTAATTCTGAACATGATTTTTTCCAGCGAAGTAATAAAATCTACGACGGGTTTTACTTCGTCGGGGTGTTTTTTCCTCTCTATTATGATTGCTATGGCTATGAAGATTGAGAAGACTACAATTGGAATAATACGTCCCTCTGCCATAGACGCAACGGGATTGGATGGAATCATATCCAACAAAACCTGAGAGAACGCAGGTATCTCACGGGCTTTAAAACCTGTATCAGCGGTAAACTTCATGCCTGAACCAAGATTAAAGGCAAGTGCTACAATTATTCCTATAACCGTAGCAATAGCAGTAGTAGACAGAAGCCATGCCAATGATTTTGCTGCAATGTTCTTGAGTTGATCAGGACTTTTAAGCGACGTAATGCTGGATATAATAGCAGTTACCACGAGAGGAATTACGATCATTTTAATTAAGCCTATATATATTTTCCCGATAGGCTCAATTATCTGGGCCTTTTCTTTGAAGATAGTACCTATAGCTATACCAAGAATCAAGCCTGTAAAAACCCTTATGCCAAACTTAACCCTTTTCTGCTTTAAGTAAAATAAAAAAACTAAGATTATAAAGGCCAGGATTAAACTTGCATAATTTAGATACATAATCATACCTCCTTAAAATTTTTATTAATATAATTCCGAGTAAATGTATATGAATACTTGGAATTATATTTCTATTATACAGGTACAAATATAAAAAGTCAATAATAAAAAAAGGGTTTTAATATATCAAACCCATCTCCTTTCACCACTTTTATAATCTAAACATCCTCATTATAAGCGTCGTGATTCCCAATGCAATCATCGGCCCGATAGGCGCGCCTTTGAAAAAACTCACTCCTATGACTGTCCCCAGTAGTACGCCCACTACACCATTTGTATCCACTTTCATGGTATTTAGACCTATAGATGCGAGAATAGCCACAACAATACCGGCAACAATAGTTATTATACCTTCAGGACTCTTGGAAACAGTCATAAACTCTTGCATTGATACCCTGTTCAATGCCAGTGGTGCTAATGCACCCATTGTCAATATGATTATGCCAAGATTTATACCGTTCTTCGCCATATATTGATTGATCGAATCTATGTTCAGCAACTTTATGGAAAGCAAAAGCGCAATGGCAGCCGCAACGCTGTTATTTCTTCCCACAAGACTGAAAAATAACATAATAACAAGGACAATCCCACCAAAATCCAATATATCGCCCCCTATAACTGCATTCCCCTATCACTGCATTGTATTATTTCTTAAACAAATTTATGATTAAAATGGGGAAATACCTTGTTTGATTATATAAACAGTTTTATATCAATTATAATATTGTGCCTGTGCATTCCACAGCTCTGCATATTTGCTGTTCTCGTCTTTAAGCAATTCCTCGTGCTTTCCATATTGAATTATCTCGCCGTTGTGAAACACAGCAATACAATCACAAAAACGGCAGCTTGAAAGGCGATGGGAAATAAATATTGATGTCTTATCACCCACAAGGGTATCAAATTTTGAGTATATTTCGTATTCGGATATTGGATCCAGTGCGGCCGTAGCTTCGTCAAGTATAACAATAGGAGCATCTTTGTACAAAGCCCTGGCTATAGCCAGCTTCTGACTCTCTCCCCCTGAAAATTCAATACCTTTTTCGTCAAATTTTTTAGAGACAGCTGTTTCAATACCATATTCAAGCTCTTTTATACGTTCGCTGAGACCGGCATCTTTCAGTACATCAAGAATTTTATCACCATCTGTTGTTTCACTATCCGCAAGAGATATATTTTCTTTAATTGTAAAAGACAGCAGCTTAAAGTCCTGAAAGACAACAGAAAATAATTTCAGATATTCTTTATAGTCATATTCTTTTATGTTTACACCATCGAGAAGTATCTCCCCCTCTGGTGGGTCATATAGTCTCATCAAAAGCTTTATAAATGTGGTCTTACCTGCACCATTTAAACCTACAATGGCAAGTTTTTTACCTACAGGAATTTTCAAAGATACATTTTTAATCGTGTATTGTTCCGCTCCGGGGTATTTAAATGAAACGTTTCTAAATTCAATTTCATGATTTTCCCTATTAGTTATATGCTTATTATTATGCGGCATAATATCCGGAAGCTCCAAAAAATCCTTATAAACCCTAATATATTTGCATGCAAACCTCAATCGCACAATTTATACTGCTTGCAAAATTGGTTGTAGCAGATGCATACATTGTAAAACTACCGATGGTAAATTTAACAGGATCTATTATAACCCTGTAAGCCAAATATCCGTATATGGCTATCATCTCTATCTGTCCTAAAATAATGGATATAGACATAAACCGGTAATCTGTATTTGCAATGTTCTTAAATAGCTTTAATGAATTTCTGTCGAATTTTCTATACCTTTCCATAATAAGTGGGACAACATTATAAAGTCTTATATATTTTCCCGCATTATAATCATATACAACCTGGCTTGCAAGATATCCAAACAATTTATTGTTTTCAGCGTTATCGGCCCAGAAGATGAAATCTTTATCCTGGCGCATTTTCTCCGTTATTGTATTGACAATAACAATTAATACAATAAGGGCTATAATGATAGGGCTCAGCTCAAATAAAACATATAAAAGACCTGCAACTGTCTTTATGTCCTGAAATACCACAGAAAACAACCTGTAATATTCATCGCGGTCAAAATCCCGACTATCGATGCCATTTATAAAAATCTGACCTTCACTGGGTTCATACAAGCCTGTCAAAAGCTTTACAAATGTCGTTTTCCCAGCGCCGTTGCTCCCCCCTCTATTGACTTTATTTGAATTACATAATAAATTTTAGCACATTCAACATATAAAGGCAAAGAGACAAGCTTTTTTATAGGCTTGTCTCTTTGTGAGTTATGCTTTATGAAAGCAGTCGCTTCTCGCCCTTTATTTCCTGTATCGGCCCAATATCCTGGGTGACTTCGATGGTACCCACATACTGCCCCTTCTCATCTCTTACGGCAAAGTACCTGATGTAAACATATTTATTTCCGAGCTTTATCCAGAAATCCTCGTGATCTTTTTTACCCGCTTTAAAATCATTTAAAAGCTGTTCAACGACATGGACACTGGCGGGCGGATGGCAATGCTGTACTTTGCGGCCAATAACGGATTTTGCCCGTGGGAAAATCCTCTCCCTGCCGTTGGAAAAATATCTTACCACATCGTCTTTATCTACAAAGGTGATGTCAACAGGCAGATTATCAAACAAAAGGCTTATCTCTTTAGGCGTCATTATACCCGTATCAAATTTTATATATCCGCTGGAATCTTCCCTGGCCAGTTCGTATCCCTCTTTTGCTTCCACATGAACTCTTTGAGGCTTCCACGATGGGATCACGTCGATCAGGCAATAGCCTATTTCATCGCTTTCGTCCATTATTCTTGCCCATTCATCTTCCGTCAATGTCTCCAGTGCCATGGGCAGCAAAATATTCTCTTCTTTAAATATCATATCGAGGACTTTGGTTAAAGCCGTATTTATCTCGCTCACCAGCTGGCTTTTTTCGCTCTCATCGTAATCCATCAACCTTTTTCGCACGGATTTTAACATATCCCTTATTTCATCATCAACACCCCACATAACACCAGGTGGGCCTGTAATTCCGTATTTTTCAAGATAGGGGAAAAGCAGTATTTCTTTTCTTTTGTAGTGCTTGTCTATATCCATTAAAAGATTGATCTTTTCCAGTAGTTTTAACGCTGTTTCTTTGTCACCTTTCGTATTTAACTCTTCCACATATGGTTTTATCTGTTCGTCAATCAACTTTTCAATAGCCCTATTTTCCTCTTTAAACGTGTGTACGGGATGGCCTGGTATAGTTTCGGGCTTTTGCACCTGTTCCAGAGATTCCCGGAATACAGCTGCGTGTACATCACATAACCTCTGTACTTCTTTAATATCCAGACCTTCATTTATTAGCTGTTGCTCTATCATGGATAGTTCTGTATGTGTGATTCCGTCAATCACGTCTTTAAACTTTTGCTTTACTTCATCAACACCTTTTCCTCTATGTAATTCTCTTATTACTTCCTTAAGCATCTCCTGCCGATGCTCTCTGTTATTAATTAACTCGCTCACGGATTTTACCTCCTATCTCTTCTACTAGTTGTTATTATTATACTATACAGGGATTTTAATACGTGTGATTTACGTCACATCAGCTCTATAAAATTTAAAACCTTACATTTACATTATTTGCAATTGTATAATCATATGCTATAATTTATAAAAAAAGCTTTTCCCAATGATCAGCATTTTAAGAAACTGTACATATTCGTCTTATCTTGACCCCGATTCTAGTTATTTGTGCAGTCAACCAGATAAAATGGCAGAATGGTTAAAAACAAAAGGTATAACCTATGCTGATGACATAATGTGCGTGAATATGTACGAATATTATTTTATCTATATCTCATTAAAAGATAAAGAGTATTATATACCGCTAACAGAACTCCACACTCCCACAGAAAAATTTAAAGTATATTCAAGATCTGAATTTCAAGGCATATTCGGTCCTTTTATGAAAAAAATCGTAAACAACATACCATTAGACGGCACTTTATATATAACGGCCAAACCGAAATCAGACAATTTGAACAGTAATAAAATTAAAATAAATAGGCTAAAATCAATCATAATTTTATGTTCAATAACATCATTAAGCATACTATATTTACTATATTTATACAAAAAAATATATAAAAAAAGTTGGCAATAGGATTCAAACCTTATGCCAACTTTCTCATTAATCTTCTGCTTTTTTTAATGTTTTTTCTCTTTCAACTATTGCCTGTTCATACCTTGCAATTTTATAATTCAGGCGTTCCAGTGTTTTCTGCATATCTTCTATTCTTTTTATGAGCTGGTTACGCTGCTCGATCAAGAGTGCTTTTCTTGCCTCAATGGTTTCATCACCCTGTTGAACCAACGTAACATACTCAATCAATACCTCAATTGGAAGACCCGCACTCCGCATACATTTGATAAATTCTATCCACCTGCAGTCTTCTTCCGTAAAATCCCTTATTCCGCTTTTATTACGGTTCACATGAGGAATCAGTCCGATGCGTTCATAATAACGGATTGTATCCTGAGAAAGACCAAATTTTTCGCTTACTTCTGCAATGGTCATGTAATCACACCTCCTGATATCTGAAATTATAACACTTAGAGTTAACTCTAGGTCAACAGTAAACTTATGGAGGGTTAGTTGTATAATTAAATGCAACAGGCAAAAATTTAATTGAGAAAAATTGAAACCATATTGATTTGTACTTAAAAGTGCGTTTAAAACCAAAGAAGAAAATAATAAGAAGGAACAAGAAGATTATGGGAGAGAGCATATCGCAAAGACTTGAGGAGAGAAACAAAATAACGGGTTAATTTTGTAAATTATTCCATTTTTATTGCTTTATAGGGTTTGTCTTCCAGAACTTCATTGTCATGCACTTGAGAAAGAACGGGCAAGCCAAAGGAGACTGCCGCGGCACAGGCTGAGAATGCAACTGAGACTGCACCGATCCAGCTAATCGCAATTATTGAAGAGCCTCCTACAGCAATTCCCCCAATGCCGGCGCCCGCAGCAAAGCCGAACTGAATAAAGGAACCATTCAGGCTAAGCATGATACCTGAAGCCTCCGGAGCAAGCTTGACCAGGTTTAAGTTCAAGGTGAGTCCGGACGTCCAGGCTGCAATAGCCCAAAGCATAAGCAGCGGGACGGTAACAATTACCGACGTTGGGAAAATTGATATCAACACCAGTGCAAGGGCTTGGACAACCATGCCGCCGATAAGCGTGAGTTCGGCGCCAATATGATCTGCAAGGAGGCCGCCAAGCTTGGCACCTATTAAACTTGCGACGCCTAGGCCAAAAAGTATAGCGCTTATTTCATGTTCAATCATCGGCATGACAGAGGTTAGGAATGGAGTAATATAGGTGTTGACAACCGAATAGCTGGTAAACATGAAAAACGTCACGCCGAGGGCTATATCTATCTTTGGCTTCTTCAAGAGGGCAAGCTGCCTTCCTAGAGGTACGGGCGCTTCGCTTTCAGTAGCCGGAATTGCCCGCATAACTGCGAAGAATGAAAGCAGACTTAAGATTCCGATGCCCCAAAAAATCGCCTTCCAACCATATGTCGTTGTAACCATGCGGGCTAGGGGAATACCGAGTACAAGGGCAGCGCTGGATCCCATTGCGAGGTTGGACAACGCTCTGGCCTTTCGTCCAGCAGGAGCCAACTTCTCGACAATGGAAAAGGCGCATACGCCGTAGACTCCAAATCCAATCCCAAGCACGACGCGAGAAACTATCAGAAAGCTAAAGCCTGGAAGGGTTACCGTAGAAATGGTGCTAAGTATTATAACAGCAAGAGCCAGCAGCAGCAACTTGCGCCGTTCCATCTTAGCGGTCACCATCATTGTTATAGGCGTGCCGATAGCACTGCCAAGCGCAAATGCGGTAATAAGCTGTCCCGCTGCCGACACCGATACGCCGACTGAAGCTGCAACCTTATCCAGAATGCCCCCGAAGACAAATTGCAGCGTACCAAGTAGAAAGCTGATAAAGGCTAACAAGAAAATTTTCCAGTTGTTGTTCATTGTGTTTTTTTCACTCCTCGCGTAATAACTATAATAGTATTCAATACCGTCATTACTCTTTCAATGTCAGAGATTTACATTATTTGTGTTTTTCCAATTCTCACTTATGGTAACAAATCAAGTTTTTTTAGCCAGTTTACAACATCCTCGTCTGCATTGTTAACACTGCTGCCTCGAATCGCCAAACCAGGTAGCACTTTTGCATTCGGGCAAAGTCTCTTTATATCGTGTTCACTACTTCCCATTCCACTACCTTCATGAGTGCAAAATGGAATAATGGTCTTTCCTGAAAAATCATGGGACTCTAAAAACGTAAATACCGCCATCGGCATCGTTCCCCACCAATTCGGATACCCAAGATAAATCACATCATAAGATTCCATATCATCTACTATTTCTGTAAGCTCGGGTCTGGCATTTTTTCTCTCTTCTTCCTTTGCTACTTTTGTTGTTTCCGTATAATCTTCTGGATAAGACTTTACTGTTTTGATTTGGAACATGTCACTTCCTGTTAATTTCTGTATTTTCTTTGCTATTACTTCTGTGTTACCAATTGGCAGGTTAACAATACTACCGCCCACATAATTATTTCCTTTACGTGAAAAATAAGCGATAAGGCTCTTTGAGTTTGCCATTCTTATCCCTTCCCAATTAAATATATTTTTTATTTTACCTAATTAAATATCAAATTTGACGGTGCTAAGCCGTTTCACGATTTCAGGATCGGTATGTGAAAAGAACAAGCTTTTTTTCGTATCTAACGTAGCAATCATCTCCATATCCTCTTGACTTAATTCAAAGTCAAAGATATTGATGTTTTCGATGATTCTTTTTAGCGATTTCTCAAAGGCTTTCTTTGTACTCTCGTACCCGGCATCCTGAATCCAGAGCTTAGTCGTAATTACACCGTGTAGACAATCCCAAACAGGAATGATAGCGCATCATTTATCTATTCTTACCAGCTCATATGTTCTGCTGCCAAGGCCAAGTTGTTCTGCGTACTCCAGAGTATGGATGCCGTTTTTTGATTCTATTCGCTCTATCAAATCATGTCCGTCGTGAGCTGCATAAACCAGATCCACACAAGCCTGATCCAGCGCTACGGGATCGAGAGAGGCAAGAATACCAATATCCGCCATTGTAGGATCGGCAGGATGCGAATCACAATCACAGTCGACTGACAAATTATTCATTACATTGATGTAAACGATTTTGTTTCCGAGACTATTTATTACAGCGCCGGCTGCTTCCACCATAGACTCTAGAAACGCCTCCTGCTGGGTTGCGAAACAGATAGCAAAATCACTGGTTTTATCGGTGACCCCGGCTGTATGAATCCACATTTTCCCACTGGCTGACGCAATACCAATTGACATGTTTTTTATTGCGCCGCCGAAACCAGCCATGGCATGTCCTTTGAAATGTGAAAGTACTATAAAAGAATCGTAGTTTTTAAAATGGGAACCGACAAAATCTTCCTTGATATGCTTTCCTTTTTCAAAAGGTAAAGAAATAAAACCTTCTTCATCCAAAATATCTACAGGAGCAATAGCGGTAAACCCATGATCTTCTACGACTTGTTTATGCTGGGCTGTATTAGACCGTTTGCCACCATAGGCAGTATTGCACTCAACGATTGTCCCGTTTACCGATTGTACCAAATCTTTAATTAAAGCAGGGGAAAGAAAATTATGTCCACCAGGTTCACCCGTACTGATTTTTACTGCCACTTTACCAGGGAGCTTATGCCCTAGCGCTTCGTAAACTGCCATTAATCCAGCGGGACTTATGTCGCTTGTCATATAAACAGTAGGTTTCGTTTCATTTTTAGTCAGTTCACTGTTGATGTCATTTCCCTCAACTCTGTCCTTACCAGATAAAATACGTGTTGGGTCGTAAAAATCAGAGTTTATCATAATAGAACCTCCTTAATTTTTTGTGTTATAATTATAAATCTTGGAGTTCACTCTAAGTCAAGTGCTTCTTAAATTTTTTAATTTGGTGTTCTACATAATTGTTTAATTGCCAAATAATTTAACTGCCTGTTTCATTTTTTTAATAATATCCACACCAAATGGACAGTTTTTCATACATATCCCACATTCTATGCACTCACTGGCGTGATGCTTTAATAAGCTATAATGATTCTTTAATGTTTCTGAAACATTTTCTTGAATTAATGCTAGATCTAAATATTTATTTACTAATGCAATATCTATCTTTTTGGAACATGGGGCACAATGTCCACAATACATACAATGTCCACTAAATGAACTTTTTGGAGCTTTGGCAAGAACTTCACTATAATCTTTTTCTTCATTGCTTGCAGTGACATAAGCGGTTGCTGCAAGTACTTGATTCGTATTAGATACTCCCACCATTACGGAAGCAACTGCCGGTCTGGTTAAACAGTAATGTAAACATTGTACTGGGGTCAACGCTTTTTCAAAAGGCGATTCTTTGTCGCTTAGCAACATTCCAGCAGCATATCCTTTCATAACAGTTAAAGCAACACCCGCATTTTCACAAGTCCGGTATAACCTGTCACGCTTTGGATCAATACCTTCATAGGTCCTGTTTTTAAAAGTACTTTCTTCAAATAGTATGTCTACATCCTCAATGGCTGGCAACATATCATAAGCAGCATTGATACTAAATAAAATTACATCAATTATTCCTGTTTCCACTGCTCTGAAAGCAATATCTGTATTATGTGTTGATATTCCTAAAGACTTAATTATACCTTTTTCTTTCAATTCTTTTGCATATTTTATTATTTCTCCATTAAAAATGTTATCAAAATCTTTTTGATCATCAACATAATGAATCATCCCTACATCGACGTAGTCTAATTGCATTCTAGTTAAAAAGTCTTCATATGCATTGATAACTTCATTAATATCCCTGGTACGCCGATACTGTCCTCTATCCCAGGTAGAACACAGATGTCCTTCAATAACAAAACTGCTTCTAGGATATTTGCTTAAGGCTTTACCAACATTACTTCTAACTTCCGGATTTGAATTATATAAATCAAAAAAATTAATACCTTCTTTAATGGCACAATCAATAATTGCTTCGCAATCTTCATAACTTTTATTTTCAAATCCTCCACCACCAATACCAATGACACTTACTTTAATTCCTGTTCTTCCTAAAATTCGATATTCCATATTATACACCTCATAATTAAGGATATCACTTTGAGTTAACTCCGAGTCAAGATATTTTTATGGTGCTCAAAATGCACCTCTGCCGGTTGTTTCTTTTAATTTTTTATAGCATACTCATACCGTGAGTGCTCAACTGGTTATTTTTTACTGTAGTTGGGTGAAGCAATGTGTTTCAAAAGCTTCACCACCTTAATTTGTTAGCATTTAAATCACTCACTCACCAATTCATTACTTAAAAGTGTTCTTTCTTTCCATTTGCCTTTTTTATAGAAAAGTGTAGTGATAATAGCTCCACATACCCAAGCAACCAGAAGAGAAACAAAGATAGACTCAGGCCTTCCAGCGGGATACGCCGGGCTTCGTGTCAAATAAGCAATGCCATAGGCAATGGGTACGCGCAGAACAATTGTAGTTATAAGCGAAATCCACATGGGCGTTACAGTATCGCCCGCGCCACGCATAACTCCTGATAAAACCTGTGTTACTGCCATTGCAATATAACCTACCGCCAGAATGCGCATCATACGCATACTTAAATTAACCAGCTCAACCGTATCGGTAAAAATATTCATAAGATATCTTCCAAAGACCAATATAATTACAGTTATAACCGTTGAAACTCCAACCGCTATCATCAGGCCCTCCCGAGTTCCCTTTTCCACTCTGTCCATTCTTTTGGCTCCAACATTCTGCCCTGCAAAGGTGGTCATGGCATTACCAAAAGTAAAATTGGGCATCATAGCAAACCCATCTACGCGCATAACCATCACGCTGCAGGCGATAACCATTTCACCAAAGGTGTTTGTTAGAGACTGTACAACAATCATTGCAAGTGAAAATATCGCCTGTGTTAGACCAGATGGCAGTCCTAGCTTTATAAGCTGCAACGAATACTGTTTCAATGGTTTCATCATTTCTAAGTTGAAATCAAATATATCTCTCATTTTCATCAATTTAACAACGCAAAGAATAGCCGATATCACCTGAGCAATTACAGTTGCCAATGCAACCCCGGCTACACCCATATTTAGCCCTGCAACAAACCATATGTCCAGGACCACATTAAGAGCAGTAGAAATAAGTAAAAACACAAGGGCAGAAAAAGAATCCCCTAAACCACGCAAAATACCCGACAAGATGTTAAAATACGAAAACCCCCAATTGCCAACTAGCAAAATAAAAAGGTAATCAGCACACCAATCTATGATTGAATCCGGCGTATTGAGAAAAACAAGCATAGGACGGGTAACAAGTGGTCCCACCACCATAATTATTAAAGACGCTATAGCTGTAAGTGTCATGCATACACCAATAGAGCGTGAAAGCTTTTCGCGGTCCTTTGCTCCAAAATACTGGGAAACCATTATACCCGCTCCCGTAGCCACTCCCACAAAAAGCACAAGTAAAAGATTTAAAACTGGAAGAGCACTACCTACCGCAGCAAGCGCATTATCCCCAACATATCTCCCAATAATAATTGAATCAGCAGTATTGTAAAACTGTTGCGCAACGTTGCCAATCAGCATTGGAATCGAAAATTCAATAATTCGCTTCCATGGCGTCCCCACGGTCATATCTTTGGGAGTAAACAAATCAAATTTTGCCATATATACATCTCCTTCTCCTTTTTTATTATTTATCTTTCATATTCATATAGGTAGGTAATTAAATAGCTAATAAATACCAAAGCTAAAGCGTTTTCTCACCTCCCTATCTCTATATAAAATCCAAGAGCCATTTTATCATATTTCTATTGACCAGTCTCGCTTTTTTAAGTTTCTTATTTCACTTATTTCACTCTTGAAATAGTACGACGCATTGATTTACCTTGTCCTCTTAATGTATAGATAAAAAATTAATGTATAGATAAAAAAGTGCTTGACTTGGAATTAACTCCAAGTATTAAACTATTGGCTGGAGAACATGATATGACGACTACAGAAATTAGTGAACAACTCGGCATCATACCGTATGCACTCCACGAAAAAAGTAATCTGATTGCAAAGGAGGTTCAACATGATTTACAAACAGTTTCATGACTTGCAGATTTCCCAACTCGGCATGGGCGCTATGCGTCTGCCTACCATAGGAGAGCGCGGCCCGATAGACGAGGATAAAGCAAGGGAGATCATTGAATACGCCTACGAACATGGTGTAAATTACTTCGATACGGCTTACAGATACCACAACGGCGAATCAGAGAAATTCTTGGGCAAGGTGCTGAGTCAGTACCCCCGCGAGAGCTGGTATCTTGCCTCGAAAATGCCGGGCCACATGATGCGTTTTAACAACGGGCGGTTGGAATTTTCGGGATATCTAGCTGGTCTCCCGGTAGCCACGCCTGCCGAAATTTTCGAGGAGCAGCTGGCCAAATGTGGCGTGGACTACTTCGACTTCTACCTTCTACACAACGTGTGCGAGACTTCGCTCGACGTTTATATGAATGAGGAGCTTGGCATCCTGGATTATCTGCTGGAACAGAAGAAAAAGGGTAGGATTCGCTACCTTGGTTTTTCCACACATGCAATGCCTGAAACCCTGGGGCGCTTCCTCTCATGGAGGGATTGTTTCGACTTCGTACAAATCCAGCTTAACTATATGGACTGGACACTTCAAAACGCGAAGCGGAAGTATGAAATTCTCGCTGAGCGCGGCATCCCTGTGATAGTCATGGAGCCCTGCCGGGGCGGCAGATTGGCCTCCCTGAACGAGGAAGCCAACGCGATGCTGAAACAAGCCCGACCCAACGATTCCATTGCGTCCTGGGCGTTCCGGTTCGTCAAATCCCTGCCGGGCGTTTTGGTCGTCCTCAGCGGCATGACCAAATTAGATCAGGTCATAGACAACATCAAGACCTTTTCTGATCCTACACCACTGACAGAGGAAGAAAACGAACTATTACTGAAAAAGGTTATGTCTACCTTGGTACAACTAGTTCCTTGCACCGCCTGTCGGTATTGCTGTGATGGTTGTCCCCAGAACCTGGATATTCCCAAGTTGATCTCCATATACAATGAGGTTGCCTTCGAACCATCTCCCGCCGTTCATTTTGCCATCGCTGCCTTGAAAGACGATGAAAAGCCCTCGAACTGCATTGCCTGCGGCAAATGTAAAGAGATATGTCCTCAAGGGATCGATGTTCCTGAGATTATGAAAAAGTTTTCTGAAGCATTAGAAAAGATGCCACGGTTTGGCCCGCCGCGCAGAAGATAGGTGGCATATAGCTTGCATCTGTCATCACAAACAGATGCATTTTTTTTAACCAGCTTTGAATGAAAACAGGATTCAGATGACCTGGAAATTCTTCCACTGGCCACGCCTAAACCGGTCAACAAAAACAATAGAGCGAAACGTCCAATCAATCCCCATAGCAATCCATATGCCAATAACTCCCATGTGAAAGACAACACCCAGAATGTAAGCAAAGGATATACGGAAAACAAACATAGAGATAATTGAAATAATCATGGGAAAACGCACATCTCCTGCCGCACGAAGCCCATAGGAAAGGGTGAATGAAACTGGCCACAAAAGGATTGCAAAACAGTTATGAATCACAACAAGGATATAAGTTAGTTGACGGGTTTCTGCAGATAAAGTATAGAGATTTAAGATCCACGGAAGGAGCAAAATCATGCCTAAATTGATACATAATGTTCCGACATATGTAATCTTCATAAGTTTTTTTGTATAGTAGGTAGCCTGTGAATAATCGTTTGCACCAACACATTGACCTACCACAGTAACTATGGCGAGATTCATAGCAGTTGGAAAGCTAACTGCCATACCAGCTAAACTGTTGGTAACTCCATTCGCGGCAATCTGAGTTGTCCCGAACAATGCAATAATACTAGTTAAGAGAACGCGGCCTAATTGAACAATGCCATTTTCTATTCCGTTTGGAATGGCGATATTCAGGATTTTTCGAATCATTTTTCCATTCCAGGAGAAAATTTCAGGGAGACGGATGAAGACCTCATTTTTCCTATTGAAAGACAGGTACATCATAATCACTGCAGCAGCTGCACGCGCAATGAGTGTCGCAATTCCAACACCTGTAACACCGGCATGAAACACAAAGATTCCAATGGCATTTCCCACGATATTAATCAGGTTCATGATAATAGAAACAATCATGGTGATACGGGAATTCCCCATGGAACGAAATAATGCGGCACAGGAATTATAGATGCCTAAAAATGGATAGGATAATCCGGAAATAACGAAATAAGTAATGGCAGCTGCCATAACATCATCTTCAATACTGCCAAAAAGGATCCGTAATGTTGGTTTATTAAACAGAAGAGAATGTAGATACCGGGTGATAAATCAAACTTTTTACTTACTTCTGTAATTGTCATTTTGATACCTCCTAAAGAAGCATACTACTTTGAGTTAACTCTATGTCAATAACATTTTTTAGGAAAATAATCCTTGTTGTGTGAATGACTCATCAAAATCAAAAAAAGTCAAGGTTCTTGAAAACCTTGACTTTTCAGCATATAAAAAAAGCTGGCAATAGGACTCGAACCTACAACCTGCTGATTACAAGTCAGCTGCTCTACCATTGAGCTATGCCAGCTTATAATGCCCCAGGACGGAATCGAACCGCCGACACGGGGATTTTCAGTCCCCTGCTCTACCGACTGAGCTACCGGGGCAACTAGATGGGCCTTCAGGGACTCGAACCCCGGACCGACCGGTTATGAGCCGGTTGCTCTACCAGCTGAGCTAAAGGCCCTTAATTTTATATCTTAATTTTATATTTTTATACAGCCATGACCCCGAGGGGATTCGAACCCCTGTTACCACCGTGAAAGGGTGATGTCCTAGCCATTAGACCACGGGGCCATTATGACCTTGAGAGGATAGAGGATGTAAGGTCAAGGCCTCGACCTATTAGTACTTACCAGCTTAAAGCATTTCTGCTCTTACACCTTAAGCCTATCTACCTCGTCTTCTTCGAGGGGTCTTACTACCTTTACGGTATGGGAAATCTTATCTTGAGGCGTGCTTCACGCTTAGATGCTTTCAGCGTTTATCACTCCCGGACTTGGCTTCCCAGCCGTGCAGTTGGCACTGCAACTGGTTCACCATCGGTCCGTCCTTTCCGGTCCTCTCGTACTAGGAAAGGCTCCTCTCAAATTTCCTGCGCCCGCGACGGATAGGGACCGAACTGTCTCACGACGTTCTGAACCCAGCTC
>NZ_FQVH01000038.1 GCF_900129075.1 Caldanaerobius fijiensis DSM 17918 | reverse complement strand
AGCCAATTGCGTAAGGATACACGCAAAAGAGTATGCTGATTTTTACTGCAAGAAGTACAATGAGGTTACCAAACACCAGCATAAGAGAGCCCTCGTCTTAACGGCACGTAAGCTTGTAAGACTGGTCTTTGCCTTGCTGAGCAAAGGCCAAATCTACCAACCGGGAGGTAATGGATAGATTTAGTAAATACATTTAACTGAATATCAGCTAAGTTTCCTTCCATTATTATCCAATATATGGTGGGTTTATTAAGTGTTGCCTTTTTTAGAGTTTTTGAGGCCTTTATTTTTCAAGGTTCCAAAAAATACTACTTGACATTACACCGCTTGTCTTGTATCATCTCTATAGAATATCGTAAAATATTTTTGGAAAGGAAGTGAAGACGTGACTCCTAAAACGGAAATAGTAAGCCTTGAAGAGTTTTTAGAAATGGATAAAGGGGAAAATAGGCTTGAATACTTTAATGGCGAAGTTATCCATCTACCATCACCATCAGTAGAACATCAACGGGTTTTGTTAAACATTGCAGCAGAATTCAGGAATTATTTTAGAAGTAAATCTTGTGAAGCATTTATCTCCCCTTTAGATTTATGGCTAATAGACGAAGAAAAATCTGTAAATGTTAAAGTTCAGCCTGACTTGATGGTAATCTGTGATAAGGCAGGATTAAGGGACAACTCATATTATGGCGTACCTGCTTTAATTATTGAAATAATTTCCCCATCAAATGAAAGTCATGACAGAGTGAAGAAATACATTACTTATATGGAATTTGGCGTAAAGGAATACTGGATTGTTAACCCGAAACTTAATACTATTGAAGTATATGTTTGGGAAGAAGACGAATACAAACAAAACGGCGTTTATAAAGGCAGTGACAGTACAGTATCTCAAAGTTTTAATGGACTTGAGATTCGCTTGGAAGATATTTTTCCTGAATGATAAGATTAAATTCATAATTAAAAAAGGTTCATCAACGAATTTTGTGAAATGTACTTATGAGGCAAGTCAAGTAAAATTTTAAATGTAATTTTTGCCAGGATGATTTACTGTATGCCTTGAATTTGGTCATATGTAAGGATTTTGATATTCCCTTGGAACCTTAAAAAATACAGTTCCTATGATATTTGTATATCACAAGAACCGTTTCTCTGATATCTCCAATATTAAAATTTAATCTATTTCCCGCACCATCTATGGCAGAATCTGTTCTTTTTTTCACAAATTACTTCACTTGAACCACAGTAAGGACAAGTATGCTTATCATGTGCATAATTCAAATCATAAACCTTACCACAATTTAAGCACTTAAACTGGCATAAACCTGAAGTATAATTCCCTCCGCTTATGTGTATGGCACTGCCTTGAGTTAGTGCTATCGCTACCTTCTTTCTTGCACTGTCTATGATGTTTTGGAAAGTCTGCCTTGAAACCTGCATTCTCTCAGCACATTCTTCTTGACTTAGCCCTTCAATATCTTTTAGCCTCATGGCTTCAAGTTCTTCTACCTTGAGAACAATTTCTTCTACCTCGCACTTTCTTTTGCCTAATGGTATGAAATAAGTATTCTCGGGAAAGAATTCTACTCTTCTGCATTTTATCGGTCTTGGCATTTATTTACCTCCCTGCATCTTTTACATAGTCCAATGAACATTATATTAGCATCGTAAATTTTCAAATCATTTATATCTTCTATGGTCTTATTTAACTTTAAATATTCTAAAGCGATTTCCTTTTCATCAATGTCTATTATATCATTACATTTAACACACTGGAAATGAATATGCAGGGGCTTTTTGCTGTAGATTTTCAGTTCATAATAACTTACTCCATCCACAGCAATTTCTTTTACTATGCCTATACTGCTAAATATCTTTACATTCCTATATACTGTGGCAAGACCAATGTTGTTTTCTTTCAACCTTTGATATATCTCTTCCATACTCAAATGCCTGTCAGCAAGAAAAAACTGTTCCAGTATCAATTTTCTTTGCTTCGTAAATTTAAATCCGTTTTTCTCTATCAACTTTCTAATAAGAGAGAACTTATCCTTTGTCAGAGTATTATTCTTTACCCCCTCCATAAGGATAACCCCTACCCGTTATTCATGGCAGCGGCCTTCATGCTGATGTTCCCTGCATATGCTTCCTGTAGATTTCAACTCTCCATTTAAATACCGCTGAATAACATCATCACTATACCCTTCTGCCCCTACTATTACATCTATATTGTTTTGGGCAAACAACTGCTGGGCTGTTTCTCCCATACCCCCCGCAATTACAACATTTACGCCTAATCCCTTTAGAAAATCAGGCAAAAATCCTGGCCTATGCCCCGGATTTTGTATAAAACCCTTCTTTAGCACCTTGTTTTCATCAACCTCATACACTGTAAATCCTTCACAGTGTCCAAAGTGTCCGCTAACATATTTCCCTTCACTTGCAATTGCTATTTTCATTAACAAACGCCTCCTTAAAATTATTGATTTAAACAATTTATATGCTTACAGATGTTATCCCACATCTGTCTTATGGCCTGATTTGCCTTACTGCCCTCATAATAAACAATAGGTTTTAGTTCGTTAATTGATTTCATAACCGTGTCATCATAAGGTATTTTCCCTATTAAATAAACATCATTCTCTCTGCAAAAACCTTCAATTTCCTCTGCCACTTTCTCATTGATATCATACTTATTGATACAGACGAGAGTAAGGACCCCAAAATGCCTGCATAACTCCATTACCCTCACAAAGTCCTCCAGACCCGACTGGGTAGGCTCTGTAACAATCAATACCGCATCACTTCCCGTAATTGAAGATATTACAGGGCAACCTATTCCTGGAGAACCATCTATAATTATAAGGGTATTCTCATCCGAAAACTTTCTGGCATTACTGCGAAGTTGGGTTATAAGTTTTCCCGAACCTTCACTCCCCACCTCCATCTGTGCCCTTGAAATAATCCCTTTATTAGTTTGCGTGATATAAACATCAGCGGTTTTTTCTTCTTTTAAACCAATGGCTTTTTGAGGGCAAACCAGCGTGCAGACACCACAGCCTTCACATTTAAAGGGATTCACTATACCGTCTTTGATTGCGTCAAACTGGCATACCTTTTCACATTCCTTGCAGTCCGTACAAAACTTTTTATCGATAACTGCTTTCTTTTCTCCATAAAAGTATTCCTTTTTCACATCTCTTCCGTCGTAAAAAAGATACAGATTGGGCGCATCCACATCGCAGTCTGTTTTTACTGCGTCTTTTGCAAGTTCAGATAGGGCTAAGGCTATTGTAGTTTTACCCGTGCCGCCTTTCCCACTTATCACTGTCAGTTCCAAGGGAACACCTCCCTCAATCTCTTTGCAATCTCTTTAAATATTTCTTTATACTCAGGCAGTTTCACAATCATTTTTCCTGAAGAATAAACCTCTGCTGCTTCTCTTCGGTAAGGTATAATTCCTAATATGTTTATATTTTCTCCTTCACAGTATTTCTGAATCCTGTCATCCTCGGCATTATATTTATTGATAATAACGCCAAAGGGAAGGTTGAAATTCCTTACCAGTTGTACTGCCATCTTTAAATCATGAAGTCCAAAGGAAGAAGGTTCTGTTACTAATATTGCACCATCTGCATATTGAAGCGAATTCACTACATTGCAGGATGTCCCAGGGGCACAATCAATAAGGTTTGCTCCTGCAGGAAGGTTTTTCAGTAACTTTTTAATAACTGGTACTGCCATAGGCTCTCCTACATTTAAAATTCCTCTTCTACAAATTAAATTGCCATATCGTCCTTCTTCTATTATTCCTATTTCCCTTTTTTCAAAGGTTAAAGCACCCTGTTTACACACTATCCCGCAGGCATGACAGCCATGACAGAGTTTTTCAAAGAGCATGATATCTTTCTTTGTCCTTACCAAGGCATGAAACTGGCATACTTTTGCACAGTCTCCGCATAAGGTACATCTGCTGCTGTCAACAACTGGATAATCCACCTTAACTTCTTCTCTTTTTATTTGAGAGGGATTTAAGAATATGAATCCATTAGGCTCTTCCACATCGCAGTCGATATAATTGGCACCTATAATGGTAGAAAGATTGGTGGATACGGTGGTTTTCCCCGTACCTCCCTTTCCGCTTAATATGGCTATGTTCAACCTACTTTCCCCCTCTGAATCTCATGCCTGCTCCCATGTCCATCCCTGAATGGGCAGGACCTGCCTGGGTTAACTCTTCTAATTTTCCTTCTTTGAACAGTTGTACAGCCGTTTCAACCTTAATGCTTCCACATCGGTAGACTTTAATATCCGAATTTTTAAACAGGTTAAAGGCATTGGGTCCCATATTTCCAGTGATAACTACATCCACATCTTCATCAATGATTTGCTGGGCTGCTGCAATTCCTGCCCCACCTCCTGACATTTGGCCCCTATTCTCAACTGTCTTTACCAGTCCTCCTTCAGTATCATAGACTACAAAGTAATTACATCTTCCGAATCTCACATCCAGCATGCTGTTTAAATCCTTGCCCATCGAAGAAACTGCTATCTTCATGAAATACCCTCCAATTATCTTTTTATTTGTTTTCATTGACTGAAAGCATTATCCTTTCGACAATAATGCTTACTGTTTCATCCAATGATGCATTTTGTATTGTTTTATCTTTCTCGGAAAGATTGGCTATATCACTACACATAGGCAATTCCCCAAGAAGTTTTAAGTCTAATTTGCTTAAAAACTCTTCTGTGTTTTCACTATCAAATACTCTGATTTCTTTGTTGCAATCAGGGCATATAATATAACTCATGTTCTCAACTACACCGATTACCCTTATACCCATTTTTCTAACCATATTCACTGCTTTTGCGACTATCATGGATACTAAATCCTGAGGTACTGATACCATCACTATCCCATTAATGGGAATAGACTGCATCACCGTTAGCGCAACATCCCCTGTCCCTGGAGGCATATCAATAACCAGATAGTCAAGGTCACCCCAGAAGACATCAGTCCAAAATTGCTTTACAGTCCCTGCAATTAAAGGCCCCCGCCATATAACAGGCTGCTCCTCATCTTCCATCAGTAAATTCAGCGACATTACCTTTATTCCATTTTCATTTGTCACCGGTAAAATTCCCAGTTCATTTGACCGGACTTTCTTGTCTTTTACTTTAAGAAGCCTTGGGATACTCGGTCCTGTTATATCCGCATCCAGGACACCTACTTTATAACCTTTTTTATTTAATTCTTCTGCAATAAGAGCAGATACCGTTGATTTGCCAACACCTCCCTTCCCACTCATAACGCCGATTATTTTGTTTACAAAGTTATAAGGATTGTTTTCTATCATGCATCCCTCTTTTGTTTTGCAGTCCTCTTTTGTAGGACAATTTTCACAGTTAGACATTCAGACGCCTCCTTTTGTAAT
The DNA here is from genome assembly GCF_900129075.1 of Caldanaerobius fijiensis DSM 17918. Lineage (NCBI taxonomy): Bacteria > Bacillati > Bacillota > Clostridia > Thermoanaerobacterales > Thermoanaerobacteraceae > Caldanaerobius > Caldanaerobius fijiensis. The sequence goes on along the minus strand of NZ_FQVH01000038.1, from coordinate 17,966 downwards.
TGGCAATTGCCAATTACATTATACATCCATATTATGTTATTGTCAAATGCCATTTATTCATGAATTTTATAGGATAAAGAAAAATAGAAAACCTTACAGCAAATGAGGTATATATCCGCATTTACTGTAAGGTTTATAAACAAATTGCTTTACCTTATATATATTCCTAAATTACATTTTAAATATTCATACATCTTTTTGACCCATAGAGTCAAAAAATCTCTTGAGATTTTCAGGAATCTCATATTCCTGTTCTTTACTTTGTTTACCATTCCCTGACAATTCGTTGTTACTGTATATTTCTCTAAGTATTGCATCAATTATCATTGCTTTTGGAGGAATATTGTATTCTTTACCTTTATACACCCATACACGGCAGTCTACGTCACCCCCGCATAAATCACCACACGATTCACAAAGAGATTCTTTTATTTCCAGTTGTATATCCTTTCCATTAATACGGATAGTAGGTGAACTCTCAAACCGGTACTGTATGGCCTTTTCCTTACTATCAATATGAATTTTATTTACAACAACTTCGGCGCCTGTTAATTCAAGCACTTTAGCAACATCCGCAATTGCTTCTTCAAGACTGTCCTCCGTACCCTGGCATCTCGTACATATGCTTAAATCCAAATACATAAAATCAATCACAATTTTCCTCTTTTCAGTACTATGAATTTCATCTTCACACCCGCAAATTGTACTACAGCAGGTGTTATTCCTTTGAGTTTCACAACATCCCATAATAAAACCTCCATCATAAAATTTAACTTCACTTTTATAGACGGAGGTTTTTTGAAAAGGACGCAAAATACATATATGTTTCAGCAATATTTACAACTATTTTCTTTATGCTGGTATTCAACAATATTTCCATACACATCGAATTGAAACTTACAGCACTCAAAAAACTTCTCTTTTAACAGATTTCTCCCACGCTGAACTCTCGATTTAGCCCCTGATATTGACATACCGAGTTTTTGAGCCAGTTCTTTTTGTGTCAAACCGCCTAATTCTGTTAGCATGATAGCCTGCTTATATTTATCTGGAAGGCTGTCAATCATATTTTTCAGGCATAAAACCAATCCATTTATTATTTCTTCTTCATCATTATCGGTTTTTATCTCATCAGGCAAATCCGAAAATTCAGCAGTATCTCTTTTTTTTCTGTAATAATCGACAATCAAATTTCTTGTTATTCGGTACACCCACGCATATATTCTGTCATTATCCTTTACCTGGTTTATATTAGAATATATTTTTAAAAATACATCCTGAAGGATATCTTCCGCATCTTGCTCATTTGCCACCTTTTTGCGGATAAAGGTTTTCAGGCTGGAACTTAACTCTTTCCATAAAGCATTAATATCATCCTTAATGGTTCATACCCCCTTTAAGACGCGGTTTAAGGTCGATGCACTTTCAGTACGACTTTCGCTGCGATAAAAGCAACTACAAACATCACTGCTCCTGCAACAGCAAATATCTGACCAATACCAAAAACATTTAATATCTGGCCATTAATCAATGTTCCAACTCCCCCTCCTACAAACATGTTAAAGGATGCAAGGGACATGGCTGTTCCACGAAGTTTCGGCATGACCTCTTGAGCCGTTGTTACTAATGTGGACTGCAGAGATACAAATGCCAATCCGAAACCAAACAATCCAACACCGATAAGGATAGGGTTACTCATATATGCAATAAGGAATAATGAGGCACTTCCAAAAAGTCCTGCAAGAAGTAAAAAACGGTTCTTAAACTTTGCTCTAAGCAGCGGAGCCTTTCGTCCTCCAATAACCGTTGCTACACCGAATAATGTTAATATTAATCCAACAGACAGTACAGTATATCCTGTCCGGGTTTCAACCAGTTTCCCTGAATAAGTGAAACTTCCAAATACACTAAAGCCGACAAGGAAAATGGTAGCAACTACTTTTACCAGGTTTCCATTGGTTAAAGCCGTCTTATATACTTTTGTAAAATTTAGAGCATCAATAACACTTGGACTGTTTGGTAGTACCCTCAACATAACAAGTGCTATTATCAGTTCTCCTAACCCATATACAAAGTATACCATTCTCCATGAGCCAAAGTACGCCAGAATTCCCCCTATGGCAGTTGCCGATGCTCCACCCAAAAACATCATTCCCATAACTTTGCCGATGGCTTTTTGCCTGTTTTCATGCTCAAAACTCTCACCAACCAACGCCATCGTTACTGGAAAGATACCTGCACCAAATGCACCATTCATAGCACGAAGCACAATCAGGGAAGGTAAGTTGAATGCAAAGGCTCCTAACATACTAAAGATTGCAGTTCCAAATGCTGCAACATTAATTATTCTGGTCTTACCATATCTATCCCCCAATGGACCAAAAATGATTGTAAATAATCCAAAAGCAAGCATATATGCAGTAACAGATAAAGCCGCACTCCCTATATCAATTTTTAAATCTTTTGCAATATTAATTAAAAGCGGCGCAACGGCATAGTTGTCACCATTGGCTAAAAACGCCATTAGGCTTAACACCATGACCATCATGTTCCTTTTGTTTGTACTCATGCTATTCTTCCTCCACTATATATTTGAATATTTATATAATACGATATTGCCTTATTAATACAGTGACCGTTTCGGGCACTGTATCTGATTTACAAATATTTTTTTATATCTTCTACTGACGGAACCCTCCCCATCACTTTTACCTGTTCGTCCACTACAAGCGCAGGTGTTTTCATAACACCATAGGCCATAATGTCCTTGAAATCCTGCACTTTTTCAATAGTGGCTTCAATTCCCAGTTCTTTTACAGCCTCTCTGACATTAGCCTCTAATTTTTTACAATTGGCACATCCTGAACCTAAAACTTTAATTACCATAGTAAAATCCTCCTTCATCAATTGATATTTTTATTCCATTATTATTGCCATACCACAACATTCTTTAGCACAGGTTCCACATCCTGTACATTTTGCATGGTCAATTTCAATTCTGCCACCTAAAGGCTCATCATCATCCTCGACATAACTTATTGCATGATTAGGACATGCAATTATCGCTTTGCAGATATTTGCCTGTGCAGGACATTTCTCCTTTAAAATAACTGGTCTCACACCTTCCGCCTCCCCCGAAATTTAGCAACTGCAGCATCCGCAACTGCAATTCCCCTTTTCACCTGTGTCGCCAACGTACTCTATTGCACCTGAAGGACATAGGTTTTGACATCCTCTGCATCCTTCAACACAGCCTTCGGGATATACTACCACAGGCCTTTCACCTTCTTTCTTATAAACCCCGTGTGAGCACTTGTTAAAACATGCCCCGCACTCAATACAATTTTCATAGTTAATTACTGGATACCAGTTCTTTGACATTTAAACCCTCTCCTTTACAAATATCACATATTTTCAACTTTCCGATATATTTCCCTTATCTCTTCTTTTGGGATTAATTGGGACAGTATATAGGCTATAAGAATTATTCCAGGAATATCAACCACCAGTCTTGTTACAGCAAATCTAGCACCCAATGCTGATATTTCAAATAAAAACATTGGTATCTTTGTAGTGGACCATGCTCCAATGAATATCAGTATATTGCTGAATTTTGCACCTTTTTTCATAAAAACTGCCGCCACTGGGAATGCCCCATAAAGAGGGCCTGCTGCTGCAGAGCCTAAAATGATGGACAGGATTACGCCTTTTATCCCTGAACCTTCTCCCATGTATTTCACCATCGTTTCTCTCGGAACCCATACATCCAGTAATCCTAAAAGAATAAATACAGGAGGGATGACAAGAGCCATTTCCTTAAAACTATACCCTGCAACACTAATGGCTTTTAGCCCGATGCTTCTATTTATTAAAGTAATAATCCCTATAATACCTATAGTAATTAGAAAAAATTTGTATCTTTTTATAAACTTCATATACCACCCGCCACCTTCCCAATTATATATGCTACCAGGAAAGAAAATACAAAGGCTAAAACATTTCTTGCAATTGTAAGTTTTTTGCCAAAGTATTTTATCTCTACAGGAGCCGTAACAATCCCTACCATCATAAGTGTAGAAACGAAGGCTCCAATCTGCATATAACCTGCACCATTTTGAAGAAGCATGGCTGCAGTAGGGAATGCCACAAACCCTGGAATAAGGGTAACTGCTCCAACCAAGGCTGCAAGAATAACACCAAACCATCCTGATTCTGCTCCAATAACAGCAGATATAACCTGGGGGTTGAGTACGGCAAGCAGTATTCCTACCAGCATAATGACTCCAAGGAATTCTGGCAATATATTTTCAAATGACTTCCAGGCTTTCTTTAGAGCATTCTTTGTTTTGCTCTCATCTTTGAGAAAAGATATTACTAACAATATTAGCGTAACAGCATAAAGAATATAATTTCCCATGTTTAAGCACACCTTCCCCTACGTTTAAACCTCTTTTGAAACACATAGATAAACCCCTACTCTTTTATCAAACCTGCTTACACAAAAATATATGAAAAAGCATTAAATAAATATCCAATGATAATAATTCCTGCTGATACAATGGATACAAAGATTGCTAAAAGTTTAGGCTTTACTACCTTGCTCAGCATAATCATGGAAGGCAGCGACAAGGCTGTTACCGCCATCATAAATGACAATACCGTCCCCACGCCTACGCCCTTTGCAAATAACGCTTCCGCTATAGGCAGAGTGCCGAATATATCAGCATACATTGGAATGCCCACTACAGTAGCAAGCAACACTGCAAATGGATTATTGCCTCCAACCACATTTTCTATGATTGACTGGGGAATCCAGTTATGAATGGCTGCCCCTATTCCAACACCGATTAATACGTATAGCCACACTCTTTGGATAATATCCTTCACCTGTTCTTTTGAATAGGATATTCTCTCATTACGAGTCATTTCAGGCACTTCGGCATCAACATTTTCGATTTCTCTTACATATCCTTCTACGTATTTTTCAAGGCCTAACTTGTCAATCAAAGTTCCTCCGATAACCGCCAGAATCAAGCCTACAACAACATAGGCTATGGCAATTTTTGCACCGAAGAACGACATTAACAATAGCAGTGATGCCAAATCCACAAGGGGAGAGGATATCAGGAACGAAAAGGTCACCCCCAGAGGCAATCCAGCCGATGTAAAGCCAATAAAAATCGGTATGCTGGAGCAACTGCAAAAAGGAGTTATCGTTCCAAGCAATGCCCCAAGTATATTCCCTTTAATGCCTCTTATCCTTCCGAGAATCTTCTTTGTCCTTTCTGGCGGAAAGTAACTCTGGATATAGGATATAACAAATATTAGCAGGGATAATAGTATAAAAATCTTTATAGTATCATAGATAAAGAAGTGGATGCTTCCACCCAGCCTGCCATTAACGGACAAGCGGAATACCTTTTCTACAAGAAGCCTTACTAGTTCTGAAAGCCATGTCATTTTTAATAGTTGGTCATTTAACCAACCGAATACCATAGCCAATATATTCATATGAAAACCTCCTCCTTACCTTCTGCACGCTTCAAGATACTTTTCAGCATATTTACACTTTTCAATATCACTTTTCAGTTCTGGATAATCGTTGATATTATCCACTATTTTCTCCAATATCTCTTTGTACACCTGCTCATTAAGATTTAAATCATAAAAAATAAACTGTTCCTGCCTTTCATCTTTTACAAATCCCATATCCCTAAGTTTAGCAAGATGTTTTGATATTTTGGGCTGCGGCTCTCCTGTTATTCCACACATCTCACATACGCAAAGTTTTTTATGATACAGCAGAATAAGTATCCTTAAACGTGTTTCATCAGACAATACCTTGAAAAAATCAGAAAATTTATTCATAAAATCTTCCTTTCGTTAAAATTTTGGCTTTGTATCAGACATACTTTATACTTTAAACAACTGCAATTTTAAATTCATACTTATATACTCATATAAGTATATAAGTATAATACTCCTGTTTTTTATATCTGTCAATAGTCACTTCAATATTTAAAAAAAGAAAAAAGTGCATATGAAGTTTTCTCTTCACTGCACCTTTTTATTTAGATTAATTACACTCTGCTTATCAAATCTGGTTATTTTTTACCCTCTGTATCAAATCCTCTACTTTCTTTTCGATAATATCTCTTGTTTTTCTATAATCCTCTATCGGGCCACCTGACGGGTCAGCAAGCCCCCAATCTTCCCTGTGCCTGCATGGCACATAAGGGCATTCTACATTGCATCCCATCGTTATTAAGATATCTAATTCTGCTGGAATATCACTTAATAGTTTTGGATGATGGCCACTCATATCCACTCCTGCTTCTTCCATTACCTGTACTGCCAATGGTTTTACTTCAGGGTAATTTTCTGTTCCTGCGGAATATGCTTCCAATACATCACTCCCCAATTTCTTTGCCCAGCCTTCTGCCATTTGAGAGCGGCAAGAGTTGTGTACGCATACAAATGCCACTTTCTTTTTCATATGTTTTATATTCCCCTTTCATCAGTTTGTTTAAACCAGTGCCTTGTGTTGTTGGCAATCCTTACAAGTGTAAGCATTACTGGAACTTCAACCAGTACTCCCACAACTGTTGCAAGGGCGGCTCCAGAGTCCAGACCAAAGAGTGAAATAGCCACTGCAACAGCAAGTTCAAAGAAGTTGCTTGCTCCAATCATTCCTGCAGGGGCTGCTATATCATGGGGAAGTTTCCATATCTTTGCCCACCCATATGCGATGAAGAATATAAAGAACGTCTGAATAATTAATGGTACCGCAATTAATATAATATGCAGAGGATTGCTTAAAATTATTTCACCCTGGAAAGAGAAAATAATTACTAAAGTAAGAAGCAGACCTACGATAGTTACATTATCAAATTTCTTGAGAAAAACGTTCTCGAAATACTCTATACCCTTATGTTTGATGATGTTTCTTCTGGTAAGGTACCCTCCTGCCAATGGAATAACAACAAACAGAATTGTTGATAATACCAGCGTGTCATAAGGAACACTTACATTACTTACACCTAACAGGAATGCTACAATTGGTGTAAATGCAAACAATATAATCAGGTCATTAACTGCCACCTGAACTAATGTATAAGCGGGGTCGCCTTTTGTCAGATAACTCCATACGAACACCATAGCGGTACATGGTGCGGCTCCTAATAATACTGCACCTGCAAGATAGTCTGTTGCCAAATCCGAATCAATCCACCTGCTGAATACCACTTTTAGGAAAAACGCTGCTATAAGATACATTGTAAAAGGCTTGATAAGCCAGTTTGTTGTACAAGTTACTATAAGTCCCTTCGGTTTTTTTGTTGCCCTGACAATGCTTGAAAAATCAATTTTCAGCATCATTGGGTATATCATGAGCCATATAAGAATAGCAACAGGAATGGATACATTTGCATATTCAAATTTGCTCAAAGTTTCAGGGATTGCAGGAATTAACTGTCCTATTGCAACTCCTGCTATAATGCACGCTGCTACCCACAATGTTAAATATTTTTCGAAAAAACCCAATCCCTTGTTTTCCTGTATTATTTCTTTACTACTCAAGTTGTCCGCCTCCAATTTATTTAATATTAATTTGTTTTAGTTGTATGATTATATTCAATTATATTCATATAATATTCTAACAACGACATTCTGTCAATATTTTGAGAGTGACATTAAGCAAAATAATATTTTATATTCTCTAAAAAATATCCTAAAATGCGTTGAAACAAATATCTATGGAAGCCGCTTTAATTTTCATTTTTCGTCTTTTCACAATGCCCTTGAAGATACTTTAGAACCTGACTTTTATCTTCCCGCAGTTGCTCACAAGTAAAGTTACTGTTTTTATATTTTTTAAGTCTTTCTACATCTTTTAGCAATTGCGTATTTTCATCCATCTTGTCCTTAATAAATTCATACAGCAGGTTATTTTCTTCAATAAACTTGTTATCTACTCTATAATAGACCCATTGAGATTTCTTTTCACTGGTTATAACACCCGCGCTTTTTAATTTGTTTAGATGTCTTGAAGCATTGGACTGCGTCATATCCAGCAATGTTTCTATCTCGCATACACATAGTTCCTGCCTTATTAATAAATTGAGTATTCTAATTCTGTTTTCATCTCCCAATGCTTTAAATATTTCTATCAAATCCAATTTATCACCACCTATATGACTATATCCGTTTATACTCATATAATAATTCGGATTTATTATTGTGTCAATAAGTATATTATTTCGTATCCTTTGATTTTGCATATTTAATTATTTCTACATCCTGTATAACTATCATGAGCCCTTCCGTTATCATATCATCCAATACTTTAATAATAGCGTTAATTCTTTCTTCCTTATCTATTACTTCGATTACGATTGGCAAATCTTCAGATAGTCTTAAAACTCTTGTACTATGGATTCGGCTATTTGCGCCAAAGCCTTCAATTCCACGTATTATAGTAGCACCTGCAAGGCCATTTTCTTTAATCTTTTTAATGATAGCATGGTATAGAGGTTCACCATGCCATTGGTCTGACTCTCCAATAAATATTTTCAGAAGTTTTCCTTTTCCCTCAACTTTCATACCTATACCCTCCCTACATAACTTGTGCTAAAAACTTACCCAGCCATGCACAAAATAAACTTAGAAACAGGTTTAAGCCAGCATTTATACCTCCCATCAAATAACTTCCATCACTTAGCATGCTTATCGTTTCATAACTGAACGTGGAAAAAGTAGTAAGTCCTCCAAGAAGACCAGTTGTTAAAAATATTCTTATATTTGGAGAAACTGGCCATAAACTAACACTTGCTTCCATTATAAATCCTATTAAAAGTCCTCCTAAAATATTTACCAAAAGTGTCCCATACGGAAATGAATCACCAAAAACTCTAATACTCAAGCCCGAGATTATATACCTTAACGAGGCTCCTATAAAGCCTCCAACACCTACAATTAAAATGCGAAACAAAAACATTCCCCTTTCAAAAGTTATTATACTTATGATTCAAAAAAGTAAACTCCTGTCTTAATATGAATAATTAAAACAGAAGTCAGCAACATCTTTGCTGCAATTAAGGGGCAACGTATCACCCTTAAGTATTTTTGCATATTTTAAACTACTAACAATTTATATGTTTTTACGAAATTATCAATTTCTTTTTTTACGCAGCAACTATTTGTTTTTAATTGCTTCTTCAATAGCAACTGCCACTGCAACAGTGGCTCCTACCATAGGATTATTGCCCATTCCAATAAACCCCATCATTTCTACATGGGCAGGTACAGAGGAAGAGCCCGCAAATTGAGCATCCGAATGCATTCTTCCCATTGTATCCGTCATACCATATGATGCTGGCCCTGCCGCCATATTGTCCGGGTGCAGGGTTCTTCCTGTACCTCCTCCTGATGCAACCGAAAAGTATTTTTTACCTGATTCATAACATTCTTTCTTGTAAGTCCCTGCTACTGGATGCTGGAACCTCGTTGGATTTGTCGAATTTCCTGTAATCGATATATCTACACCTTCATGGTGCATAATGGCTACCCCTTCTCTTACATCATCTGCACCATAGCATTTTACTTTTGAGCGTTCACCCTTTGAGTATGGTATTTCTTTTACTACCTCAAGTTTTCCAGTATAATAATCAAAAACAGTTTGCACATATGTAAAGCCATTAATTCTTGATATAATCTGGGCTGCATCTTTACCAAGACCATTTAGTATAACCCTTAACGGCTCTTTTCTCACTTTATTTGCCGATTTTGCTATTCCAATTGCACCCTCAGCCGCTGCAAAAGATTCATGCCCTGCAAGAAAAGCAAAACATTTTGTTTCTTCTTTTAACAGCATAGCACCAAGATTGCCATGTCCTAATCCGACTTTTCTTTCATCTGCCACTGAACCAGGAATACAGAATGCCTGAAGTCCTTCCCCTATATTTTTAGCAGCATCGGATGCATTTGTACATCCTTTCGCAATGGCGATTGCTGCTCCAGTAATATATGCCCAGCAAGCATTCTCAAAGCATATGGGCTGAATCGATTTTACAATATTATAAACATCAATTCCCTTATCATCACAAATCTTTTTTGCATCTTCCAACGAGCCTATATTATATTTATTTAAAACGGAATTAACTTGTTTAATCCTTCTTTCAAAACCTTCAAATAATGCCATTTATCTCATGCCTCCTTAAATTACTCTTTCCTCGGGTCTATCACTTTCACGGCTTCATTAAACCTTCCATAAGTTCCTGTAGCCTTTTTCAATGCCTCATTGGCATCCATACCATTTTTTATCATATCCATCATTTTTCCAAGATGAACAAATTCATACCCTATTATTTCATTATTTTCGTCCAGCGCTGTCTTTGTAATATAACCTTCTGCCATCTCAAGGTATCTCGGACCTTTGCCAGCAGTGCTATACATTGTACCTACCTGGCTTCTAAGACCTTTGCCTAAATCTTCAAGTCCTGCTCCTATAGGCAACCCTCCCTCTGAAAAAGCAGTTTGGCTTCTGCCATATACAATTTGGAGAAACAACTCACGCATTGCAGTATTGATAGCATCGCATACGAGGTCTGTATTGAGTGCTTCGAGAATTGTTTTTCCTGCTAATATTTCTGCTGCCATTGCAGCGGAGTGCGTCATACCAGAGCATCCCAATGTCTCTACCAATGCTTCCTGTATAACCCCATCCTTCACATTAAGAGTAAGTTTACATGCACCTTGCTGCGGAGCACACCACCCTACCCCATGAGTTAAACCAGAAATATCCTTTATTTCTTTGGCTTTTACCCATTTCCCTTCTTGTGGTATAGGTGCTGGACCATGATTAGGGCCTTTGGCTACACAAGTCATTTTTTCAACCTCATGAGTGTAATTCATACTAATCCCTTACCTTTCTTTTAGATTTTTCTTTTATTATATTCGTAAAGAACATTATATTTAAAATTTACACTTCAATAATCCTATGTTTTAAAAACTTACTATCCTAAAGCAACTAATATAGCACCTATTGCAATAAGGCCAACACCCAGACCACTTATTATGCTTACTTTTTCTCCCAAGAATAAAATTGATAAAATAACAGCGAAAACTACGCTTAGTTTATCAATAGGGGCAACCTGTGATACTTTTCCGAAGTTTAAAGACATGAAATAGAACAACCAGGATAGAGCCCCTGCAATTCCACTCAAAACAATAAAAACAATCGTTTTCCTATTTGATATGATTGAAGGTATTTGATTTAATTTTCCTTGTATTAAAACGACAAAAACCAAAAAAGCAGCCATTATTATAGACCTTACGGCAGTTGCTGTATTTGCATCTATTCCTTTTAACCCTATCTTCCCAAATATAGAGACCAGGGCTGCGGTTATTGCCGATAATAATGCAAATATTAACCACAAATAATTCATAGCATCCTCTCCCTTCAAAGATTTATACCCTATCAGTAAAATTCCCTGTTATCTTAATAATACTTCTTGATAATGAATCTTTTGACGTTTTCCACGGCTCACTGGCAAAACGATAGTCAAACTTTTTAATAAACCATTTCAATTCTTCATTTAGCCTTCTCATATTTTCCTGCTGAATTTTAAAACTCAAATCCAAAAATTTCTCTTTTGCCAGTTTATCAACAAGTTTATTTGATAAATTAATAACACTATGAAAGTGTCTATGGCAATACCCTTTTGAACTTTCATATAAGGTTCTGAATTCTTTATTTTTCTCCCATAAATTTATTAGCGTTTCTGTATATACCGACATTGTCTCTTCAATATGTTTGCATAAATAACACTGTTTTTCTGTGCTTAAATTTCTTTCATTGCTATTTCTCTTACGGAACATTTTATCTCTGGCTTTTCTTATAATCGGAAATCTAAAGGAACAGTCAGGCTTACTTTCTCTTTTTATCTGTTCCAAATACTTCATCTCATAAGTTAGAAGTTTTTCAACAATTAAAGCCAAACCCAATTTATCTGGATATTCAAAAAGTTTCCTGAAGTGTTTTTCACAAAAAGTATAATTCTTTAATTTATTGTTAAACTCCCAGTCCATAACTGTTTCTCCGTCCAAAACACTTTCTATATATCTTTTTTCAACATCCATCTGAATTGCACATAATGGACACTCGGTATCCTTCCTGAAAGCGTCCCATAATGGGATAGCAAAAATTTCTTCCTTCATAAGACACCTCCCCAATGCATTCCTGCTATATTATTTCATGACAGGGTTAATAAATCATATAAATTATGCAAAACCTCAATTACTTTCTTTACAAAAAATAAAACCCCTACCTTGACAGTAAACTATCAAAGTAGGAGCCATTAGCATTTCGCATTTAAGGTGAGCCCCATCACCATATTTATATATGTAAAGTATATTATAGCATAGGTTACATGAAATTGATATATTATTCCATAAATTTTATTATTTGAATTTTTCAATTCCTATAAATTCTATTTGAGAATTGATTAACCCCATATCATCATTTGTAATCCAATAAGTGTTAAAAGAATACCTACAAACTTTACAAATTTTTCTTTAGGCATTTTTTCAATAACTTTTTTGCCAGCCCATGTGCCTGCAATCATAGCAATACCCATGAATAATCCAATTTCCAGCACATATAGTCCAATACCAAGATACCTCTGATAAATAACTGTCTTTGAAATGTGCATAGCAACAGCAGTTACTGCTTCACTTGCAATATACGATACAGGTGAAAGGTTCAATGAAAGGAAGAATGCTGCCCCTATCGGTCCTGCACTGCCGACAAGGCCTGAAATCAAACCTGTCACTGCCCCGCCAATGAGCATTGTTCTGTCACTGGGTTCAAATTTAAGCACTTTGAAATATTTTAATGCCACAAAAACAATAATAGCAAATCCAATTCCTCTTGTAATGATTTCTTTCGGCACTTTTACAAAAGAAAATGCTCCCAAAACACTCATTGGCACTGCACCTATTATAAACATATACACAGGTTTCCATTTAATTTGTTTAAAACCAAAGAAAACCCGTGATAAATTGCCAATTAACTGTGCAATGGTCAGTATTGGCACAGCCATTGTTGTACCAATTGTTTTGGATAATAGTGGAAGCAACAGTAACGCACCCCCAAAACCCGCTGCCCCCGATATTGCAGCAGCCAAAAAACTGCCTGCAAAAAGAACAATATATGTCCATAGAGTATCCAAATTGATTCCTTCTTTCTATTTAAATAATTTATAATATCTTATCTATATAATAATTTTAAGTATTCTATACCCGATAAATCCTAAAATTAATATCCACAGCACTACAATAATCACACCTGCTGCCTTGGCTTCCGGAATATCACTTTCCAATTTTGTCTCCGCTTCTTTCCTGCATTCTTCCATAATTTCTGCTGGAATTAACTTTAATGCAATCGCAACCCCCATAGGTATCAGTATGAAGTCATCCAAATATCCTAATACTGGAATAAAGTCGGGTATCAGGTCTATGGGACTTAGTGCATATGCGACAACTATAGCAGCCAAAACCTTTGCAATTAAAGGTGTCTCCTTCTTTTTATATGCCAGATATAAAGCAAAAACCTGTTTCTTTAACTCACTTGTTTTTTTCTTTCATTCTTTTTATCATACTCAAATCTTTCATACATTCCATTTTTTAATATCTTGTAATATATAAAAATGCAATCCCATTTATTTCATAGATAACCCTTTATCTATAGCCTCCTGAATTATCTTGTGGCAGCATTTCCCTAAGGGGTTATTCTTTATACACTGGCTGTTTTTCATAGCCCCTGTGATTTCTATAATATCCTTGACCGTTTTTGCACCATGTTTTATTACGGCATCTATTACTTGCTCCTCTGTAACTTTGCTGCAGTAGCAGGCATATTTGGGATTAGCATCTTTTTTAAACCATATAGGTACTTTCACTTGCTGCTTATAAAATTTAACACCTGATTCTGGATTATAATAAACAATGTCACATTCTTCATTCATGCATATATAATAATCTGTATCTCCGACCAATTCTGTTAATGTATTATCTACCAAATGTCTGACTGTAATATTTTTTACTTTGACTCCTGATGTTTTACACACAGTACATGTATTGTCATTTTCTATTTTATGAAACTTCTCTTTTCCACCACAGCAGCAATTATTTATTTTTTCATTTGTCATTTTTACTTTCCTCCTATATAAATTATAAAATACATCTTTTTCATTAAATCTACCCAAAAATTATATCATTACATCTGCAGCATCTTCCATCCACTGCCTATGAAATAGATTGAAAATGCTATAATAAATATACCTAATAACAAAATAATCCAGCGATACACAGTATCACTTATCAGTTTCTTGCCTCTGGAAAATGCCGTGGAAATTGCTGTATACCATACAAAGTCCGAAAAAATGTGCCCCATGAAAAAGAACAAAACACCAATTAAACCTGAAGTATACGACTGGCGTATTGATTCCATACCTGTTGACGCCCACCAGAGAATAAAATACGGATTGGTAGCACTTACAAGCGCTCCCGCTAATGCAAGATTCCTCACTCCGGCACTATTCCCTGCTCTTTGGCTCTCCAAAGAAACTGATTTATTAATACCGGACTTTATCATTCCATAGCCCATCCATGCAAGGAAAGCACCGCCAAATAGTCCGATAAATCCTGCAACTGTCGCCTTAGAAAAGAAATCTTTAAGTCCGAATATCATGATGATAATTAGTATAAGTTCCAGGATTCCATGCCCTAACACTGTTAAAGGGCCTGCTGTCCACCCTTTTTTAAGGCTGCCATCAATCGTGACTCCCAACATAGGCCCAGGCATCATTGCTCCTGAAAAGCCTATTAAAAAAGCGCTGATGAAAATTCCCCACAAAACCATGTTAATTAGCCTCTCTTAATAAAATGTAAAACCTTAATCCTTACTTTATCATCTTCAACATGTTATTGACTTCATCTATGCTACATTCTTCAGGGTCAAAAGAGCCTCCCACCCATTCAAGCATAGATTCATGCTCTGGATGCTATGGGTCCTAGATTGCTTTTAGAAAATCCTCATATCCCCACGGCCACCTATATCTTCAGGAGGACAGTTTCTTTTACCGCCGATACATACTGGATATTTAACGCCTTCTTCTAGGTCAAGCACCTTCTCAACAATAATGTCATGTCTCCTTTATTTGTTATTTATGCACTTCTATTTTATCATTTCTATGTGTTCTGTAACAGTAAAAACAATATTTTATTATCTATCCAAATACCTTACTATAAATATTACATCCATGCTCTGATGTAAACAAAAAATCATGGCTCCAATAAAGTTTCTACTCTATTTTCACCATGATTTTTAACAAGACTTTTTATTCATTACACAAGTTTTTTGGGTATACGGCAAAAATATCATCTAAAATCTATGGCCTTAACAGGACATTTATCAATTATCGCTTTCAATTCATTTATTTGTGTATCATTAAGTGTAGACTCTTTCCATTTTGCTTTCTTATCTATTACCTTAAAATGCTGAGGCATTAATTTTTCACATAGTCCACATCCAATACAATACTGCTCCTTAATATCAATACCAGTTGCTTTGCTTAAACTTTTCTCTTCTCCAATAGGAATGTCTTCCTTTTTTACAAATACAGTCATTAAATATGATATTATCAGTATGGACATTACTGTCAATATCCATCTTAGCCCCATAAAATTCGGCCCTAAGAATTTTGCTTCATTGGCAAGCATGGGTACTTTTATTACTGCCCATG
Organism: Caldanaerobius fijiensis DSM 17918; assembly: GCF_900129075.1. Lineage (NCBI taxonomy): Bacteria > Bacillati > Bacillota > Clostridia > Thermoanaerobacterales > Thermoanaerobacteraceae > Caldanaerobius > Caldanaerobius fijiensis. The sequence continues at coordinate 2,163 of NZ_FQVH01000038.1, read as the reverse complement.
CACTTAATATAATAACTACATTTGCGATGCTGGCACCTTTCTTTAAAAGCATTTTGCAGATTGGGAATGCTGCATAAATAGGTCCTGCTGAAAAACTGCCCAATAAGAATGAGAATATACTCCCCTTTATTCCTGCTTTCTCCCCAAATCCATTCATGATTACTTCTTTAGAAACCCATGCTTCAATAATTGATGTAAGTATAAAAATCACAGGCATAATTTCAAGCATTTCTATAATATAATACATGCTGTTTTTGACAGATAAATAAGCCTTATCGGGCATTGCCATAAATAGAAAAACATATACTAGAGATACTGCTGTCAGTAGTTTGTTCTTTTTAATTATTTCAATCATTTTACATAATCACTCCCATCGTAAGTGCTATTATAAGTGCAAACACAAAACTAAGAGCATTACGGATAGCAGCAAATTTCAAACCAAATTCTTGTTTTTCCAATGGAAATGTCACTACTCCAACCATTGTTAAAGTAGTTAAGAATGCAACGGCAGGGATAATGCTTGCACCTGCATCTACAAAAGAACCTACAAGAGGAAATGCTACAAAGGCTGGAATCAATGTAATACTGCCTACTAAGGCAGAAATAACTGTTGAAATAAACACATTGGATTCTCCCAAAACATTTTTTATAACTTCAGGCGGTATGAAAGTCAAAATCAATCCTATAAGAAATAATATACCTGCAATCTCTCCAATCATATTTTTCATCATACTTCTTGCCATTTTCATAGAATTAAATGTCTTTTGCTTGTTTTTAACAAGGGATGCGATAAACGCAGCCCCTGTTATTCCCCATAACGATACTGTAAAAACGTCCACCCCTCATCACTCCTTCTCTTTGTAGTTCTTAGGATTAGGCGACTTTACCACAAAGAATTCCAATACTTCTTCATCCTGATTATAAACATTCATTTTTGTTTTGTACGGTATATTAATAATATCTCCTTTAGTATAATGATGAGGTTCTTGTTCATTTAACCGCAAAGTCATTTTCCCCCGTACAATTATCATATACACGTTGGAATTGGAATAGTGTTCAGGAAGATTTGTACCTTTTATAAGAATCATATGATTCAGGTGAATATTCTCATCATCCACAATCCTTTCAATTATTTTGTCATCTGCAAGACTGTATACATATTTTTTCTCCAGCATAAAAACTCTCCTTTCATTATGTATGAATCTATATTATAATAAATCACAGCGGCATACAGTTACCACGGTAACTAATTTTAAAAAAGGTGATATTTATGAACATAAAAGACTATCTGGACATTTTAAAACTAACAGGGTTATTTGACGAATTTTCTGCTAAAGAACTGCTTAATCTTTTTAAAACGCATAATTATATTATCTCTAAATACAACAAAGGCAGCATTATCCATTTTGAAAGTGAGAAATGCAATTACTGGGATATTATTTTAAAAGGCCAGGTATTTGTTCAAAAGATTGATGAAAAGGGAAATGTGTTAACTGTTGCAGAATTTAAAATCGGAGATAACATAGGTGGCAACCTATTGTTTTCAAAGTATCCTTATTATCCCATGAGTGTGATAGCAAAATCAGATACTGAAATTTTACATATCCCTAAAGATTTTGTATTGCAACTTTGTCAGACTAGCCAGGATTTCTTAGTTAAGTTTTTAACCTGTATATCAGATAAAACTGCTATCTTAACAAGCAAAATTAAGTCAATCTCCATGAAATCTATAAGGGAGTCTATTATTGAATTCTTAAATTATGAGTATTACACTCAAAAAAGTAAAGAAATAAAACTTAATATGACAAAAAAGGAATTGGCCGAAAGGTTAGGTATTCAAAGAACTTCTCTTTCCCGTGAACTCAATAGAGACTGTAAAAAATTTTGTGTAAAATGATTAAAAACCTCTTTCTTGGTAAGAATTCAAAAATAAAACAAACCGAGAAGGAGGTTTTTAAAAATGTCAATTTTGACAAAGGAACAATTAAAAAATTTCATCAGTGAAAACAATATTCAATCTATTCCAGACCTTTATGCGTCATTAAAAAACCTTTTTAAAGATACTATCCAAGAAATGCTTGAAGCAGAGCTTTCTACAGAGCTTGGATATGAAAAGTATGAGAAGAAAGATAAAGATACTCCAAACTCAAGAAATGGATATAC
>NZ_FQVH01000037.1 GCF_900129075.1 Caldanaerobius fijiensis DSM 17918 | reverse complement strand
AGCCAATTGCGTAAGGATACACGCAAAAGAGTATGCTGATTTTTACTGCAAGAAGTACAATGAGGTTACCAAACACCAGCATAAGAGAGCCCTCGTCTTAACGGCACGTAAGCTTGTAAGACTGGTCTTTGCCTTGCTGAGCAAAGGCCAAATCTACCAACCGGGAGGTAATGGATAGATTTAGTAAATACATTTAACTGAATATCAGCTAAGTTTCCTTCCATTATTATCCAATATATGGTGGGTTTATTAAGTGTTGCCTTTTTTAGAGTTTTTGAGGCCTTTATTTTTCAAGGTTCCAAAAAATACTACTTGACATTACACCGCTTGTCTTGTATATCCTGCCAACACCTACGGATAATAATATCTCATAATGGCGTTCTATAAAATCCTTGGAAAACGCTATTATATCCAGTAGTTCTTTTTTACATTCATCTATATCGTCCACGCGAAAATTAACTATCTCAGCCAGCTTATCTTTATCTAATTCTACAACAAATGAATTTACATATTTATCAGCAACCTCATCTATAATCTTCGACACAGTAAATCTGGTCAATACCCATTCTTTAGCATTTCCCTCTTTGATCAATTTTCCTCCATGGTTTATCTGATATATGACAACAGCAAAATAGTCTGAATCAAACGAAATATCAAGATAGTCTTTAAGCTCATCGATATCTCTATTCTCTATGCTGCCTTTTAACAATCTGTACATGATGTTAGCCTTGAGAATAGGCTTTTGTCTGAGTAGCTCACTTTTGATCTTTTTGCTCTCATCGTAAGTGTTTGATAACGTTAACCTTATAAACTCAAATTCATTGCCATACTTATCGTTACCGGTAATCGATATGTGATCTTTTATCCAATGCAATAATTGTTTTATAGGGTCATAATTCACATAGGCAAAGAAATAAGCCAATATAAGCCCTATGATAAGCAATACAGCCGTCAGCCCTATAGTAATATTTTTTATATAATCTACTTTTGACAAGATAACACTTGTGGGTATCACAGATATATATTTCCAATCAGTTACATACGATGTAGTGTAGGCCACAACGGATTCAGTGCCATTTATATCGCCTTTGATGCTGCCATATCGTCCCAATAAACCCAATTTGTTAAATCCAGTAATATCCTGATTTTTTTCTGTTAAAATCAATCAAGACTGCACCAATTGATGGTGTGCCGTAAAAAATCTTCTATAGGTTAAAAATGCCACAGAAAAGCAGGATATAGCTACCGTCGATGCCAGCATAAACGTCACCATTATCTGATATTTGACGGCATTTATGGGATCTACCCCGCCCAGTATCAAACCTGTCATCATACCAGGTAACTGAACAATGCCGAGGGTCTTCATACCGTCAATAGTAGGCATCATACCTGTCTTAATGGCTATTTTTAATATCTTTTGTACCGATTGCCTGGCTGTAGCGCCCAGTGCCAGAGCCGTTTGAATCTCCAGGGCTCTGCCTTTTATTTCATCTTTTAAACGTGATACTGTAAGACCCGATGATACCATAGAATTACCTATTATCATGCCGCTTACAGGTATGACTTCCTGCGGTACAAAGTGAATCGCCTTAAAAAATACCAGTATGGCCAGGGTTATTGTAGCAGCTATAGCAATAGATACAGTGATATAATAAAAAACTCCTGGTATGCCTTTACCTCTTTTTGCTGCATTATTACCGGCTACCAGTATCATCACACATATCATGGCAAGGGTAAAAAGGTAATTATTAGCTGCAAATATGTAGTGAAGTATGTACCCCACGATGGTCAATTGTATGACAGCCCTTACCGTTCCCACAATTATCTCTTTCTCTATAGCCAGTTTTTGATAATAGGATATAAACATCGCGATAAATACCAGACTTGATGCAAACGTCAATGGCCATACGTTCATTTTGATGCCCCCTTTTTCAACTTTCCTTCTATAAACAATTTTGTGATTTCCTTTTCAGGATTTTTAAAAAAACTCTTTGTTTCATTGTACTCTACTAACTGTCCATCTACGATCAAAAGGGTATAATCTCCAACCCTCATAGCCTGTTCCATATTATGAGTAATCCACACAAATGTAAGGCTTAGCTCCTTCTTTAATCGCAATATAAGCTCTTCAATCACCTGAGATGATGCCGGATCCAGGGCCGATGTAGGCTCGTCAAGGAGCATCACTTCAGGAGAATTAGCCAGTGTCCTGGCTATAGAAACTCTCTGCTGCTCGCCGCCGGACAATTGGCTTACATCTCTATTCTGATAAGAACTATCAAGACCCACCATGTCAAGGTATTTGATAACGTCAATATCCTTTTGTCCAGAAAGGTTTGGACCATACCTTATGTTATCGGCTACAGTGCCCTCAAAAAGACACGCCTGTTGAAATACCATACCCACCTTTCTTCTAAGCTTAATGACATCTAATGACTTAACATCTTTACCATCAACAAATATCGTACCCTTAGTAGGATCCATAAGCCGATTTATAAGTTTTATCATAGTGGACTTACCCGCTCCAGACGGACCTATAACTGTGTGTATGAACCCATCTGGGAGAGTAAATGTTAAATCTCTTAAAATGTCCTTGCCCCCATCACTAAAATACACGTGGTCAAAAGCAATTTTATCCTTTTGGGTCATAGCCCTATCCCCCTTGTTTTGAAACATTTGTTATGAAATTATGTTAAACCTTGAAATATTGTATGTCAATACTAATATTAAAGATACAATTCACTTATCGCTTTTAACATTTCCATCAGTTGTTTACTGTTATAAACAGGGTTCATGCATTTTGTACCTATGCATACATATGCAGCTGGAAGCCTGATCTCATCATATCCTCTGTTTTTTATGATATCGGCATCTTTTTTTAGGTCTAATTGTTCTACAAATGTATTGGGTACATACATCTTAAATACATTTTTTGCTATTTCTCCAGTTTCATCTCCTACTATGGAAACGTGTATAATGCCCTCCGTATAAGCCATTAAAGCTTTTACATAGGGCGATGAAAATAGACCATAATCAGTATACCGTTCACTAAAGTATTTCACAACTTCTTTGGCTGTTCTTTTATATTTTTCATTATCCTTTAACGTATTTAATAACGTATAAAACCACACAATAAGGCTGTTATTGCTCATGTCTTTTATATTATCCAGTGCCTTTAACACTTCATCCCGTGGCACATCCTCATTAAAAGCGTTCTCTTCCGAATCGTAAAACTTATTGTATATGATATCTGCTATTTCTTCTGCCCTCTTCAGATATCTTCTGTCACCTGTGTATTGAAACCCATCAATATTAGCAATCGACATATACACCTGTTCACTTAATATGTTGAAGTTATGGGGGCTCTCATCGTAATATCGGCAATATCCTTCCCCTTCCTTAAAGCACTTTTCGTTTAAAAAATTCAGTGCATTTAAGGCGATATCTCTGTATTTATCCTCATCTAAAACCGCCCATGCCCTGAAAAAGGCAGATACCGCTTTGGCGTTCCAGGATGTATAAACATTTTTATCTATCGCTGGCCGCTTTTTCGCCTTGCGCTGTTCTAACCTTAGCTTATAAAATTCCTCATCGGCATCCTGGCTTCCATAAAAAACCGATCGCTCGTCATCATATAGTTCTTGCAACATATAACTTATGGTCTTGTAAGCCACTTCTCTGTATTTTAGAATACCTGTCACCTGGTACGCTCTAAGATACGTATCCACAAGCATCGCATTATCTTCTAACATCTTTTCATAATGTGGTAATGACCAATCTCTGGTAGTAGAATATCGGAAAAATCCCCCTTCTTCACTATCGTAAATTCCTCCATCAGCCATATTATCCAATGTCTTTCCCAACATATGGAATACATCATCATCTTTGCTTTTGGCGTATTTATCTATGAGATAATTCAAAACATCAGCATAAGGAAATTTAGGAGCCAATCCGAACCCACCATAAAGTTTATCGTAATTACTCCTAATATTATCATCCAGGTATCTTTTAACAACTTCCAACAGGTTGCGGGATAAAGGCCTGTATATTCTTCTTACCTCCCTCTTGCTTTTTATCTTTCCGATTTTCTCTGTGTTTTTTACAGCCAGCTTGTGTTTATTATAGTAATCCACCGTTTTGCTCAAAAAATCGTATAATTCTTCTGGCGGCATATATGTTCCACCATTTAAAATTCTTCCTTCGGGAGTTAATACAACAGTCGTAGGCCACCCTCCCATGTTATATCGCTCATTTATATCAGGATTCTGGTCACTGTCAACCCTTACAGGTATAAGCTTTTCATTGATGAATTCGATATTTCTATCATCAGAATAGGAAGTTTCATCCATCACATGGCACCAGTGACACCATACCGCGCTTATTGACAGAAGCAAAGGCTTATCCTGTTCTTTAGCCTTATTAAAAGCCTCTTCGCCCCATTGGTACCACTTTATCCTGTTGGCTTTATTGGGCCTTGGAGAAAAACGAAACATCTGTTTTGACATAAAACCATCCTTTCACCATGCATTCATCAATCATATTGTGTTCCGATTATCTTCAATAAATGTATAGATGTGATACATTGGTTTGCTTTGTGCACACAAAAGCAAAAAACCACGTCTTATACCGTGGCTTTTGCTTTTACCTATTTTCTATTTTAATTCCGCAATCCTTTTTGCGATGTCCTGGTATATATAAGCGACAGGCTCATCATCCAGCGCAATAGGCCTGCCTTCATCGCTGCGCTCTCTCACTTTCACGTCTAAAGGTATACTCCCAAGTATCCGGGTTTTTAATTCTTCTGCCAGTTCTTCGGTAGCTCCTTTGCCGAAAATGTAATGTTTTTCACCGCAATTAGGGCATTCAAAGTAAGCCATGTTTTCAATAATGCCAAGAAGCTTAATCTGCGTCTTCTGAGCCATAAATGCCAACCGACCCGCAACGTGAGATGCTGCAGCCTGAGGCGTGGTCACCAGAATAAGCTCGGCGTGTGGAATCTTCTGCATGACCGTAAGAGGTATATCTCCTGTGCCCGGCGGCAGATCCAGCAACAAGAAATCCAGATCTCCCCACAATACGTCATTGAGAAACTGCTCCAATGCCCCTGCCAGCAAAGGACCACGCCATATTATAGGCGTATCTTCGTCAGCAAAAGAACCCATTGAAATCACTTTGATGCCATGGACTTCCAAGGGCAATATGGTGTCCTCACCTATGACCATAGGCCTTTTTCCGCTTATCCCCATCATCCTAGATACGCTGAATCCCACTATATCAGCGTCGATCAATCCTACTTTATATCCCTGCTTTGCCAATGCAATTGCGAGGTTTACCGTAACTGTAGATTTGCCTACGCCACCTTTTCCACTGCCAACAGCTATTACCCTGGCGCTTTGAAACTGAAATTCTTTTTGTGGATGAAGCTTTCTAGTGAGCTCTTCTCTTTCTTCCTGAGACATAACGCCAAAATTGACTTCTACTTCCTTTACGCCATCAATACCTCTTACGGCGTCGACTATATCCTGTTTTATCGTGCTATGTAGTGGACATCCAGCTACAGTAAGGTTTACGTCAATTGTTACTTTTCCGTCATCTATCTTTACACCTTTAACCATACCAAGGTCTACAATATTAATCCCAATTTCGGGATCAACCACATCTTTTAGAGCGTTCAATATATCTTCTCTTGCAAGCAATGTCAAAAACCTCCTCATGTTTTTTGTACATTGATTATATCACTATAATGCGATTATATAAAGCAAAATATGTTATAATCATATCATCAATAAAATATATTAGAGGAGCGTGAAATCATGTCTAAAAAAGTTATAGCCAATGGCAACGTGATCTTTTACAGCGATATAGTAAAGACCAATGTGGTCATCGAAGGCAATAAGATATCAGAAATAACCATTAGCATCCCACACGATGCCGAAGTACTGGACGCCGAAGGTATGTACGTAGCACCAGGTTTCATAGATATCCATACTCATGGAGCAGGGGGATATGACACTATAATGGGAAGCTATGAAGCTATCAACAACTTTTCTAAAACCCTGGCCCGATACGGTGTCACATCATTTCTCCCGACTACCATGACAGCGCCTGTAGAAGCCATCCAAAAGGCTGTAGCTGCCGTTAAAGAAGCTATGGTAAAAGGCACCGATGGCACAAAGGTAGTAGGTGTTCACCTAGAGGGACCTTTCATAGGTGAAAAATTCAAAGGAGCTCACCCTGCCCAATACATATTAAAACCCTCTATAGAAGCATTCAAAAAACTTGTTAACGGGCATGAAGAAATAGTTAAAAACATAACAATAGCTCCCGAAGTAGAAGGAGCCTTTGAACTCAGCAGGTACCTATCGCAAAAAGGCATAAATGTATCCATAGGGCATACCAGCGCAGACTACGATATGGTAAAAACAGCCACTCTCTATGGTTTTTCCCATACTACCCATACATTTAACGGCATGAAAGGTTTTCACCATAGAGAACCAGGGGTCTTAGGAGCTGTAATGGATCTGGATAATATAACCGCTGAAGTCATAGCAGACGGCATCCACTCATCTTTTGCATCCATAAGAGTACTCCTGAAATGTAAAGGCGTAGATAGGGTTTTACTTATAACAGATTCTATGATGGCAACAGGTTTAACTGATGGCATATACAACCTTGGCACTCAAAGCGTCATAGTAAAGGAAGGACAAGCAAGGCTGACAGACGGAACACTGGCAGGTAGCACTCTTACATTAAACAAGGCTGTGAAAAACATTGTCGACCATTGTAAAGTATCTTTGACCGATGCCATAAGAATGGCTTCCTACAACCCTGCAAATAAAATTGGCTTAAGACATAAAGGTTTGATCATACCGGGATTTGATGCTGATATAGCAATACTTAACAAAGAAATGGATTTAATTTATACCATAGTCGAAGGCAAAATAGTCTATAAAAAGTAAAAACACAGCAAAAGTTTACATATTGTACTATCGAAAACAAATTATTCATGGTATAATTATTTTGTGAGTAAACAAAAGAAAGGGGGCATACACACAGTGATTAAAAAATTGATTTCAAACAGTTATCTTATGTCTTTCGTGCTGTCAATTATCGTAGGAATAATCTTTGTAGCATCCCATATAAATATAACGCTATCAATCCTTTTTACAGCCGTTTTACTTGCGGTAACGGAGTTCATTTCCTATTTAAACGTCAAAAGCAACAGCGATACTCTTGAAATGATATCTTACATAATCGAAAGGATAAAATACAAAGATTTTACCGAAGTCGCAACCGATGGGAATAAAGTAGGCCTTCTTGCAGAAAATTTCAATGCGATGGTAGCTGATATGAAGTCAATTATACTATCATTAAATGAAATAGCATCCAGGCTTTCAGATTCCACGCAGCAGTTAGTCGACGGCTCAGAAAAAATTAAAACTTCGGTAGATCAAATCGCCCTGACCATTGAAGAAATAGCTAAAGGCGCATCAGAACAGGCTATGGAGGCAGAAAAGGGTGTTTCTATGATAACGGACCTATCCGACCAAATTAAAGCCGTCTACGATAGCGCGCAACAGATAATAGACGGCAGTAAAACCATGAGGAAGTTAAATGAAGAGGGACTAAAGGCCGTTACTATCTTAAAGGAGAGATCTGATGTAAATACAGAAACATCATATCAGTTGATGGACCTCATAAAGTCCTTTAATGAAAGGACAAAGGACATATCCAGATTCGTAAACGCCATAAACAACATAGCAGAACAGACCAACCTTCTGGCTTTAAACGCTGCTATAGAAGCAGCCCACGCTGGTGACGCCGGCAAAGGGTTCGGGGTCGTCGCAGAAGAGATAAGAAAGCTGGCAGATGAAAGCAAAAAAACTACAAAGGAAATACAGGTTATCGTAAATGCTATTCAAACCGAATCCAAAAAAGTCGATGCCATGATGAGCACAATAGAGGAAGTTTCTAAATCTCAGGCTCAGGCAGTGGATAATACCGCCCATGCTTTTACTACCATTGCTAACGGCATTGAAAATAATATCAACATGATAAACGCAGTATTTGAAGCTATAGAAAAAATGGAAAACAGCAAAAACTCCGTTATCACTACCATACAGAATATTTCTGCTGTTTCTCAGGAGACTGCAGCTGCGAGCCAGGAAGTTTCCGCCAACACAGAAGAGCAATTGGAGTTTATCGCAGGTATCGTCAACTCTGTAAAGAATCTCGACGAGTTAGCCAAAGAATTAAAGAAAAATATAAATAAGTACAAAATATAGCAGTAAAAACCGCTATAGCGGTTTTTACTGTATTAATTATACCATATTGCTATGTTCTTTTTAATCAGCCATGGGTTATAGGCGTTGCATTAAAATATCCTGTATATACATCCATTTCAATTTCCTGGTTGAAAGAAGGAAAACTGCTTTCTTCTTTTACATAAATTCTTGTATTATTTATCTTCATTGTAACTTTTGATCCTCTCCGGGTTATACCTGCAGAAAGCCCATCTATAAGTCTAAAAAACCTGTACATAGGCAACAGATAAGCTGGAAAATCCCCCGGCAACTCGTTTTCTGAATGATGGTGATACTTTATCAGATAATATTCATCATCACTTATATTGTACAGCGATTTGCCTAATGATGCCCCACGAAATGCGTGAAAATAACCCCTTTCAAATACGTCTTTGGGATTCACTATATCTCCTATCTTTAAATCAGGCTGGACCTTACCGATATCGTGCAAAATAGTGGCTTGCACCAACGTGTTTTTATCCATCCCCGGAAGGTTCATAAGTCCCTGCTTAAAAGCCTCAGCAATCAGTTTAAGCATATTAACCACGTGCCTGTAGCACCCGTTTTTGATTATTCCCACGATTTTTATCATGCCAGGAGCACCTTCAACGTACTCATCAATATATTCAACTATTGATTCCAGGCGCGCTGATATGCGCTGATCAGGAAGCATTATTGTAAAGGCCTTTTCTACTTCATCCTGAACACTCCTCAGCTTTTCTACCATAATATACTCATGGCTCACATCTATAAAGGTAACTAAAATGAGGTTTTCCTTATTTAAAGTAGTTGCTGAAATCCTGCAATACAATCCTCCTTTGCTCGCACAAACCTTGCTGCGATTATCTTTAACTATTGCTTTAATTTCTTCGATGCCTATCGAACTCTCTGACATCATTTTCTTTGCAAAGCTATTAGCCGCAATAACTTTGCCCTCTGTTGAAACAAGCGCAATTCCAAACGGCAAAACATCCATTATATTATACATCATATCTTCCACATACACTCTTTTCTTTCTTTCTTCCATTTGTGCTGTAGCAAATTCAGATGTGAGCTTTTTAAGTGAAATTTTACCATTTAATTTAGTATCGCTCCCTGCGAACAATGGCAATGTACCTTTTTTATTTATTCTTTCGATGACGCTTTCTATATCCCCAGATATCTCCATTTTATCTTCATCTTTTATCAATGTCGCTATATCTCCGGCTTTTATTTTCGTACTTCCATCATTTTCGAACAGCAATCTTATTACTGACTTACAATCAATGTATCCCCATGCATGCTCGCCCTTATTAACAATTACCATATCCTCATCGCTGTCCAGCAGCGTTTTTACAACTTCTGTTAAATCAGCATCCGGTGAAACAACGGGAAGGTTAACATATCTTTCGCTTAATTTATCTTCCAATAACCTGTTTTCCAAGCAAGTTCACCTCTTCTGTTTCGTTATATACAATATACACACTATAATTTTATCAATATTGATTCTTAATGTCTATAACGTCTATCGGTAAACTTTTTTTCCTTAATCTTATCTAAATCATCGATAAAAAGTGGCAAAAACGAAATAGCCCCATATAAAATGCCTATTGAAATAATGAACAGAAAACCTATTTTAACAAATAAGTCATGCACGACAACCACTCCCCACTCCCTTTATTATCAATATATGTGGGAGGAAAAATAAAATGAACAGCACGCTCTGTGCTGTTCATTTTATGGGTTAAAATATAATCCTCTTTCTGTTCTTGCCCGACTCATAAATAGCGCATATCATAGCCTGCGTTTTTCTGGCTTCTCTTCCATCAATCTCAGGCTTTTCGCCTTTTTCTAAAGCTTCGTAATACTTTCTTATCTGTTTTGCATGGCTTACACCCCAGTAAGACTTAACGTTGCCATAATTGAACGTCTCATTGGGATTTCTGTCAGCTGAAAACTCTCTTCCATCGTTGAATTTTATAACAGCTTTATCAGCTGCCATCTTCACTATACCTTTTTCACAGTACAGCTCTATCTCTACAGGTGCGTCATACCCATAGTAATTTATCGCCCAAAATCCCGTTACAACGCCGTTTTTGTACTTGATGACGCCTTCCGCTGAATCCTCAACTTCGATGATCTCATGAGCCCTATTGCCTATGACGGCATCGACATATTCGATTTCATCACCTACAAACCACCTCATAAGGTCAAGAGTATGAATGGCCTGATCTATTATGACACCGCCGCCTTCTTTATCCCATGTGCCCTTCCAATCGCTCTGGCTGTAGTATTCATCAGTACGCTTCCATGTAACCATAGCCTTACCCGAAATGATCTTGCCCAGTTCGCCCGATTCCAGTGTCTTTTTAATGAGCTGTGAGCCTGCATTATACCTGTTCTGGAATATGACACCCAGTGTCACATTGTTATCATCACAGGCTTTTATCATGGCATCAGCATCTTCCAGTTTTATAGACATGGGCTTTTCTGTCAGTACGTTTACGCCTTTATTTGCCGCATATATGCATATAGGCGGATGCAAATAATGAGGCGTGCAAATATGTACTACGTCCAAATTTTCCTTATCTATCATCTCCTTATAATCCAGATAGTACTTGCAACCTAATTCTTCGGCTTTTTGTTTGGCCCTATCTTCTTTGATATCGCACACCGCCACAATCTCAGCATTATCTAACAACTTTATTGAATACGCGTGCATGGGAAATATATTCCCACAACCCACAATACCTACCCTAAACTTCTTCATCCTAAAAAAACCTCCATTCTTTATAAGTCCTTTTTAACATATGATTCTATGTCACCAGAAATCTAAATAAAACATTTCTACATAAAAGCAAAAAATCCTTCTTTTTTAAATAAAAAAATAAAACGATAAAAATATCGTTTTAAAATATATAAATTCTATAGCTGTTACATCGTTTACACCTAATTCAAAAGCTGTATGTATGACAGGTATAGCCTTTTCTTTATCCACATACTTCTTTCCGTTGATTTCGACGCCCCTATGGCAAACAAGCGATAATATGCTATAATGTTGACAAAACAGTGTGAAAGGATGTGGAAATATGGCTGAAAACACCAGAATTTTTCTTTGGGAAAACGACGCTCCTGGTGCAATGGGCAATGATCTGGAAGATCGCCCTAACCTTGTACCCTACCTCATAGACTCCGATAAGCCCGCTGGAACTGTTATAGTATTCCCCGGCGGCGGATATACCATAAGAGCTGAACATGAAGGTGAACCCATCGCCAGATGGATAAATACCCTGGGATTGCACGCGTTTGTCTTGAATTACCGCGTAAAACCGTATAAATACCCCTATATATTGATGGATGCACAAAGGGCTATAAGGTTGATCCGTTATCATGCCAGGGAGTGGAACATCGATCCGGGTAAAATAGGGGTCCTTGGCTTTTCTGCAGGCGGACATTTAGCATCATCTGTCGGAACCCACTACGACAGCGGTATACCTGATGCACCAGATCCTATCGACAGAATGGGATGCCGGCCTGACGTCATGGTTTTATGTTATCCTGTTATAACCTTCGGCGATTACAGGCACGATTGGTCAATGAGAACATTTTTAGGCGATAACCCCTCAGAAGAACTACAAAAGTTATTTTCCAATGAACTACAGGTCACGCCGGATACCCCACCAACCTTTTTATGGCACACAGCAAATGACGATGGTGTCCCAGTAGAAAACAGCCTGCTCTTTGCTTCAGCGTTAAGCAAAAACAAAGTCCCCTTCGAACTGCACATATACGAAACTGGACCACACGGTCTTGGCCTGGCACAAGAAGATCCACACATAAGCACATGGACAAAGCTATGCGGAGAATGGCTCAAAAAGCATTTGCAATAACAATAAAGGATACAAAAAGCTCAAAACACAACTTGACCATAGCGGTGTTGTGTTTTGAGCTAAATTTATTTTTCTACCAATACCATTGCAGAGTATGGTGGTATGTCCATATCTCCTTTATACACATTGCCCGTTATGATATCTATCATCTCTCTTTCCAGAGTCAATTTACCCGGGCGATTTTCGATCTCCAGTACAACCATCCCTGATCCTGCCTTACCACTTCTGGGCACCGCCAGTACATTGCTGGATGCAACAACCGGCAAAATGCCTGCCTCTTTCGCTACATTCAGGAGCAAGCGCTGAAAATCCTCCTTTGTCGGCATAGTCCCTAAAATTATGATCTGCCCTTTGCCCATCTCACACCTTGTGACCGCCGCAAGACCCGACAGAGGACCTTCCGTATACACGGCTATAGGTTCTGCTCCACGGGTTTCAAAACCGTCATACCATATGGAGCCCCTGGATGTATGATCATCTTTCCATTGGACAATAAAGTCTCTGGGATCTCCAGGTATCTGATATTTACAATACACCTTGCCCCAATCCTCAAGATAACCAAACGGCGCGTCAACATATTTTGTGGCGTGAATTGTGCGAATATCAGACAGTGGCCCCACAATCCACGTACCACCATTGTATACCCAGTTCTTTATACGCTCACTTAAACCGGACTCTTCAAGGGTCGGTAAAAATGGGGATAAAATCACTTTATAATCTTCCAGCGAAGCCGCCGGATCTATGATGTCAGGGCGAAGCTGTGCTTCCATCAAAGGTCGATAAACTGCATTCATCATTTTATCCGCATACCTGAACCCATTTACCATAGGCTGGAACTCAAATAGCCACCACGCGTATCCTGAAAAATGTACTGCAAGTCCTGATTTTACAGGCCGGGTATTATTTAAAAACTCTCCAGCTTTTCTAAAGCCCTCTGATACCTCTTTAACCTCGTCAAATATATGCAGAGGCCTGCCCGAACTTGAAATGACGGAACCATGCATGAGTTCCTGACCGCTCCAGTGGGCACGCCACAGCCAATATAGGTTGGCTTCTCCACCCAACGCTATTGGCAACCAGGAATTTACCCTGCAAAAGCCTTTCTCTTTATACCCATTGGCAGTAGTAGAACCATTCCAGCACGTCTGCGTCTCAGTATTCCAAAACGGCACCTGTTTTAAGGGGCGTATAAAATCCATCCAGAAAGCTGCCTGCCACAAATTTTCCATGCTATTGTAGTGATTGAATTGCACCACATCTAATACCTGGCTTATTTTATAGTAGTTGAGACCATTTACAGGCATCATGTCGGTACCCACCGGTTGCTTTGCCAGCCTATGCAATATATCAACCTGGACTTTAGTAAATTCTATGTATGAATCCGACTGAAAATTCATCCATGCTGTAAGCAACGAGGGGTGATGCCACGTGTCCGAACGCGGAATAGGCAATTGTTCAAAAGACTGATATGTCTGGCTCCATAAATCAGTGCCCCATGTCCTGTTTAGATTTTCGATAGTTCCAAACTGCTGGCGCATGGTGTCCTTAAACTTTTCATGACATGTGGGACAACAGCAACCACGTCCTCGTGGCGGATACATCTCGTTATCAATCTGCCAGCCTATGACGTTTTCATCATTTCCAAACTCTTCAGCAAGCTTTGTAACTATCTTTTCACAATACTGTCTATAGACACGATTGTTAGGACACGCATGCCGTCTAGCACCATGCTGAGCCCTTGTACCATCATCATGTACTACCAGAACCTCAGGATATTTTTCTACAAGCCATATAGGAGGTGTACACGTGGGAGTACACATAATGACAGCAATACCCGCTTCAGCCAATTTATTCACGACAGTATGTAGCCATTGAAAATCATAGACACCTTCTTCAGGCTCCATTCGGCTCCACGCAAATTCGCCTACTCTCACCACATTTATACCCGCTTCTTTCATCAAAGCGATGTCTTCATCAATCTTATCTAACGGCCAATCCTCTGGATAATATGCCGCTCCCAGATAAGGCGGTAAAACCTTCATAATTTACTTCTCCCCCTTTTACGTTTTTGCATCATCCTGCATTTTACATTATACCATCCGTACATGTCTTACTCAAGGATTTTACAAATTCAAACACTATGATATAATAGAGATGAAAGTAACAGCTGCAGGGTCTATCTATCTACTATCTCAATAAACTATATAAAAGGAGTTAAGATATGAGGATATTTGAAGTATATAAAAATCAAAAGAACTTAGAGAAAGGGCATGTGGCGCTTAAATACAGGGATTCTGTCGTCACGTACGAAGACCTGGCTTCATATATAGACAAATACGCCGCATATTTTCAGTCAATAGGGGTTAAAAAAGGAGACAAAGTAGCCATAAGCTCGCCTAATTGCCCAGAATTCATATATTCATACCTGGGAGCTTCCAAGGCAGGAGCTATAGTCATACCTCTTAATATGATGCTTACTCTTCAAGAGATAGGTTATATAGTAAGAGAATCAGGTGCAAATACTATAGTCATACATCCAGATATCTTTCAAAAGCTAGATAAATCAAATCTTTCGTCATTAAACATAAAAAATCTAGTGGTATTAAACGAAGACTTCAAATCAACCGTTCTGAAACAGGGAAAACCTTATGAAGTGGATATAGCTGCTGAAGATATTTGTACATACCTTTATACGTCGGGCACCACAGGCAATCCCAAAGGCGCAATGCTCACTCACAATAATCTAATATCTGATGTCATTGCGCTGGACGAAGCGTCAAATCTAGGGCCCTCTGACAATTTCTTGTGTGTGCTCCCCATGTTTCACAGCTTTTCCTGGACTGTAAATATACTCCTGGCTCTGTACCTGGGAAGTACGATTACCATAAAGGATTCTTTCATGCCAAAAGACATCTACAATACCCTTATGAATGAAGGAATAACAGTATTCTGCGGCGTGCCTTCTATGTTTGCCGTTTTAGTGAGAATGGCCAAAAAAGGTGAGCTTAAAACGTTAAAACTTGGTATATCCGGTGGAGCACCATTGCCATTAGAGGTACACAAGAGGTTTGAAGAGATATTCGGATATCAGATAATAGAAGGCTATGGACTATCCGAAGCATCTCCTGTAGCCATTTTAAACCCCCTAGAACCTGATGCCGTGAGAAAAGTGGGTTCAATTGGCATACCACTGCCAGGGATTCAGGCTAAAGTAGTAGACGAAGACGATAAAGAGGTGCCGGTCGGCGAAGTTGGAGAGCTGGTGATAAAAGGTCCTATAGTCATGGTGGGATATCACAATATGCCCGAAGAAACTGCAAAAACTTTGAGAAACGGGTGGCTTCATACGGGCGACCTGGCAAGGCAAGATGAAGACGGCTATTTTTACATCGTAGATAGATTAAAAGATCTGATTATCGTAGGAGGCTATAATGTCTATCCAAGAGAGGTAGAAGAAGCAATATACCAGCATCCAGCTGTACAGGATGTGGCCGTTATAGGCGTTGGCGACAAGTTAAAAGGAGAAGACATCAAAGCGTATATAGTGCTAAAAGAAGGAGAGAGCCTTACAAAACAGGAACTTCAGAAGTTTTTACAGGAAAGGCTTGCAAGTTATAAAATACCAAAGATATACGAATTCGTCGCGGAATTGCCCAAGACTCCTACAGGTAAGATATTAAAAAAGCTATTAAAATAAATAAAAACCCTGTGGTTTTAAAAACCATGGGGTTAAATTTATCATATTGGCTGTTTCCCTCTTGCCACACTTTCAGTGTTTTTAGCCTTCTCTGGATCTTTATTTACAATATCCAACATCAGGTTTGACAAACACAGATCAGCCATTGACTGGCAGAAACAAAAATAACAAGGCAAAAACCACCGGCCTTATAGATGGCTTCAAATACTTAAATAACCTCAACACCAGGCTATCATCTTTTTCCCTTCAACTGCAAATTTGTTAGATATCTAAGTATCTGGTTACAATATTTTAACACTCACCTCCATTTGCTCGAATCAGGTTATCCCTTATCTGTATAAAAAATCTTCGGAGCAATACCTTTTCTTCTAAAGTAAAACCTTTAAAACAATCATCTTCAAAGGTTTTTAATGCTTTTTCTACTTCTTTCTGGAGGTTATACCCTTTTTCTGTAAGATAAACCCTGGTTATACGAAGATCTTGAGGATCGCTCCTTCGCTCCAGAAGCCCTGCCTTTTCCATGCGTTTCAATGTGACCGTAATAGTAGACGGCTTAAGCCGCAATTCATCTGCTATTTCTTTCTGAGTTTTTCCATCTTCTTTCCATAATACAAATAAAATAGGCGGCTGCCCCCTGTATAACCCCAGTTGTGCAAAAAGGTTAAAGGTTCGCGCATGATGAAGCCTTATTATTTCCGCCAGTAAAAACCCCAATGAATCTACATCTTTGTTTTCCATTAACTACCACCTTTATTGGTTAGACATCTAACTACTCATTTATAATATACCATATGTTTAAACTTTAATCAAGTGTTTTTTTGAATAAAAAGTCCCGCAATAAAATCTCGGGACTTTTATATATATCTTATTTTTTATAAAAAAGCGCTATCGCTCTCATAATCTCTTCTGTAGTTTTTTCTAGATTTTCGGAAGATTCCTTAATTGATTCGCTTAATGTCATGGTGCGGGGATTTATATCAAAAAGGGCATCTATACCATAGTCATGCAGCACTTCATATCCCTCGCCCAGCATTCCTCCTATCGCAAATACAGGGACTCCGTGTTTTTTGGCATAGGACGCTACACCCACAGGTGTCTTACCATGAATGGTCTGTCCATCTATTTTCCCTTCACCTGTTATAACAAGATCCGCGTTTTCAAGATGCCTATCCAGATTCACAGCATCGCATACCAGCTTTATACCGGGAAGCAACCTGGCGCCCAAAAACGCTACCAGGCCAGCCCCTGCACCTCCCGCTGCTCCTGCGCCAGGCATGTTGAGTACATCAACCCCCAGCTCCGCTTTTATCACGTCGGCAAAATGCGCCAGGGCACTATCAAGCCTTCTCACCATTTCCGGCGTAGCTCCTTTTTGAGGGCCATAAACCGCCGATGCACCACGGGGTCCACACAGTGGGTTGTCTACATCACAGGCTACCAATATCTCCACGTCCTTTATCCTCTCATCAAGACCTGATACATCTATATGGCATAAATCTTTTAAATGAATGCCGCCTAATTCAATAGAATTTCCTCTTTCATCCAAAAGTTTCACGCCCAAAGCCTGGACAATACCAGCACCTCCGTCATTGGTAGCACTTCCGCCAAGGCCTATTATGAGCTTTTTAATTCCTCTATTAAGAGCATCTTTTATCAATTCGCCGGTACCATAAGATGTAGCCGTTTCTGGATTGAGTTTATCTTCCGGTACAAGAGGTAAACCTGATGCCGCAGCTATCTCCACCACTGCAGTCTGACCATCGCCTAAAATTCCATAAAATCCTTTTACTCTATCCCTTTGCGGACCTGTCACATCAAGGGATATGATCTCACCATTAGTCGCTTTGACAAGAGCTTCTACAGTTCCTTCGCCGCCATCAGCCATAGGCAAAATCACCACATCCGCATCACTGAACACCCGTTTTATACCTTTTTCTATATGGCATGCCACTTCGTATGAAGTCATATTTCCTTTAAACGAATCAGGCGCCACAATAATCTTCATTTTTTATCCCCCTATTTTTTGCTAATATTTATAACTACAATAAACTGGCTGCCAATTCAGCCAATCGTGATCTTTCTCCTTTGAGCAGCATCACATGTCCAGCCAGCGATTGGTCTTTAAAAGTCTCAACTACCTGAGTAAGACCATTGCTGCTGGAATCCAGATATGGGTTGTCAATCTGCTCAGGATCACCTATCATAACGATTTTACTGCCTTCGCCCACCCTTGATATAATTGTCTTTACCTCATGCCGCGTCAGGTTTTGCGCTTCATCGATGATTATAAATTGATTGGGAATACTCCTTCCTCTTATATACGTAAGGGCTTCTACCTCTATATTCTTTAAACCAACAATAATATCGTCTATTTTCATGTTTTTCTTGCCGCTGAAAAGATATTCCATATTGTCGTATATAGGTTGCATCCACGGCCTCAATTTTTCATTTTTATCCCCTGGCAAATAGCCTAAATCCCTTCCCATCGGAATCACAGGTCTTGCCACCAATAACTTGTTGTACACTCTTTCATCCTGGGTTTTTAAAAGACCTGCTGCGAGAGCCAGTAGAGTCTTACCTGTACCAGCCCGCCCCGTGAGCGTGACCAGGAGGATGTTGTCATTTAATAAAAGATCCAATGCCATCTTCTGTTGCACATTTCTTGGCATAATGCCCCATACGCCTTCATTGGGGACGATTAGTTGCTTTAGTGAATCACTGTTCAGGTCATATCTAGCTATTGCCGATTTACCGGAGCCAAACTCATCTTTCAATATTACATATTGATTGGGGTATAATTTGATGCCAAGACCGGTCTGTTCTATAAAGTCTTTTAACGAAATCCCTTTTTCCATATAGAATTTATCTATAATAGAAGGGTATACCTTTAATTCACTAAAACCCATATATATATCATCGTACTGGACGGTCTTATCTGATAAATAGTCTTCTGCCGCAAGGCCAAAAGAATCCGCTTTTATCCTCAATATGACATCTTTGCTGACAAGGACAACCGGCATGGGATTTTCTTTTTTTAGTTCTTCATTCTTTAAATTCAATGCTACAGCTAAAATCCTGTTGTCATTGCTTGTATCAACAAAGGATTCTCTAAGGCAATCCATCGCCCTGTGATTTAACTCTACTTTTAGCACCCCACCGCCATCAAGCTTTACACCCTCAGAAAGTCTACCCTTTTTTCTTAGTTCATCAAGGATACGCGCAACTCGCCTGGCGTTTCTCCCTATTTCATCATCATTTTTCTTTTTTTCATCGATTTCTTCGATGACTACTGCAGGTAAAATAATATCATTATCTTGAAAATTAAATATGCATTCAGGATCATGTAACAAGACGTTCGTATCCAATACATATTTCTTTTTCAAAGTCTCGTCCCCCTCAAACTGCATTTTTATAATTATATCATATTTATATGAAGGCTATTTTAGATTTTTGTTAAATTATTTTATCTTACTTCAATTATTTCAGCTCCTCTTGTATTAGCAAAAAGCGGTACTACGTTCCACTTGATCTGCAAATCATCTACGGTTCTCTCTATGCTTTCTATAAATGCCGTATTGTTCACATCATTAACCGCAATTATAGTAGGCCCGGCTCCACTTAAAAAAACACCTTTAGCTCCATAATATCTGGCCGCATCAAATATAACATCAAAATCGGGTATGAGGGTTTTTCTATAAGGTTGGTGCAACCTATCCTGAAGGGCAAAACTCAGATTATCCAACTTACCGGTCATCAGCGATGAGATTAAAAAGGCCACCCTGCTCACATTAAAAACCGCGTCTTTTTGAGTTATCATATCAGGTAAAACAGCTCTGGCTTTTTTAGTAGATAACTTTATTTCCGGTATCAGTCCAACAAACATAATGCTTTTAGGTACATCTATTTTCACAAAGTATGTTTTCCCATTCTCCTGTACAGAAACCGTCATGCCTCCCACAAAGGCTGGTACTACATTATCTGGGTGCCCCTCCATTTCTACCGCTAAATTTAACATCTGTTCAAAGCTCAGTACATTTCCTAATAGCTTATTAGCAGCAATGATTCCGCCGACTATGCAGGAAGCGCTGCTGCCAAGTCCCCTCTCTATTGGTATATCACCATAGACATTTACTTCTACTTCAGGCATAATCTTACCTGCACTATCATATACTTTTTTAACCGCTTTATATACCAGATGATCCCTATCTACATTGTTGCCACCCAATTTTACCTCAACAGTATTGAAAAGATTTAATGCAAGGCCAAGACAATCAAAACCCGGTCCAATATTTGCCGTTGTGGCTGGAACTTTTACTCTTACTATCATATATCTCCTCTCCTAACTTATTCCTGTGCTATGATTTCTAAATTTTCTACTCCTTCAATTTCCTTTAAGTCGTCAATAAAAGCCTTTATTTCCCCTTCCATTTTAGAAATGTCAATTGTAATGGTAACATTAGCTTTTTGATGAACAGGTATATTTTGATTTATAGTCAATATATTGCCACCATACGATGCCACCCTGTTTAAAAGCTGCGAAAGCACACCCGGTACATGATAAAGGATCATGGACAATGTCAATATTTTGTATCTTCTGTGATCAAAATATTTAAATACATAATCCTTGTACTTATAGAAAGCACTCCGACTTATTCCCACTTCTTTAACTGCTTCATTTATAGTCTTTGCTTCGCCAGTCTCCAATAATTCCTTGGCCTGTACGACTTTTGTATATATTTCAGGTAATACACTGGCATCGACAATATAATAAGTAGCGTCTTTTCTCAAACCGTATCTCCCCTGTCTTTAAATAGAATACATATGTTTTTCTTATATGGATATATAATAACATAAAAAAAGAAAATACTCAATATCAGCTTAAAGCATTTATCAACATGATATTTTCTTCATGTTTTTTAACCGCAATGCGAAAATATCTTTCGTCAAGACCCGTGAAATTGGATGCATCTCTTATAAGTATACCTTTGTCAATCAATTTTTCTTTTAAGGCAAAAGCATTACCTTTTTTTAACCTGCACAATATGAAATTAGCAGAAGATGGCAACGGCTGTATGTAGTCAATTCTCGTGAGACCTTTCATCAAAAAATTCCTTTCCTTTTCAACATAAATTTGTGTCTGATGTATGTAATCAGATTCTGTATAAAGCTTCATACCTACCTGCTGTGCTAAAGCGTTTACGGTCCACAGCTCCTTATATTCATTTAGCCTTTCTATAATACTCTTGCACGCAAAACCATAGCCAAGACGCAGACCAGGGATCCCGTAAAATTTTGTAGCCGCTCGAATTACAAATAGATTCTCACATGTATTTACATATCTGACCATAGAGATATTCTCGTAGCATCTTACAAATTCAATAAAAGCTTCATCTAGCATAATGTATTTGCCTTTTTTACCAGCATATTTTATGAATTCAATCAATAGACGAGCATCCATTAGTGTCCCCGTAGGATTGTTAGGATTTGCTAATATAACAGCATCAACGTCTTCAAGTCCATCTATCAAATCTCCAGGTCTTAACTTAAAATCATGATCCTCTTTCAAATAATAATACACTGGTATACCATTATTTAGCAGCACAGCCCTCTCATATTCAAGAAAAGCGGGTACAGGTATAAGCCATTTTCTAAAACCCATAGCCCTCACAAAAAGATGTATAAGTTCTGTAGCCCCATTCCCAACTATGACTTGCTCTTTAGAACAACCCATATTTTCAGCAAGATGTTCTCTTAACTTTATATAAAATGCATCAGGATATCTGGTTACATCATGATATCGAATAGAAAATGCTTTGATTTCGTCTATGATAGCCGGGGAAGGACCTAGAGGATTTATGTTTGAACTAAAATCTATTAACTCCCTGTTATACTGATGTATATCAGCACCATGCGCATATATCTTCATTTTTTATCTCCTCCAAATATTTGCCATTGTTTCATCTACAGTAGTATATCAAATATGGTATTGGACCTCAATATTGTCGATGAGATTATGCTGTAGCAAGTAAAGATGCCATAGAAACCGCCAGAAAAGCGCAAAAAGCGGTATGAATAATTCATACCGCTTTTGCCCATATAATTACTATTAATCTTACTTTACCTCATAGCCAGCTTCTTCTATAGCATTTATCATGGCGGTTTCTGTCACAGAATTTTCATCGTAATCTACATCTACGGTTTTCTTATCCAGATCTACTGTAACGTCATTAACTCCTTTAAGTTGCTTTAATGAATTGGTGATCGCCATTACACAATGCTGACAGCTTATGTCGGGAACATTAAATACCTTTTTCATTTGCTATACCTCCTACCCAGTATAGGTATATTATACTCCTTTCGTTCTCTCATGTCAAATGGGGACACGCCTTTTTATTTTTTGCAAATATATCAAATTTATACTTTAGAAGCATTATTGGTGAAAAGCCCGCATAAGCACCTTCATCAACAAATAAAACAATATCAATACAGAAAATGTCATCGCCATTCCGCCGAACATGACCTCAAGAGTCTGTAATAATACCATTTTAACACTCCTTTACATCATAGAACTTACCATCGAAAGCACAATGCCACCTGCTATTATGGACCCAATCTGGCCCGCCACATTGGCACCAACCGCCTGCATAAGCACGAAATTAGTAGGATCTTCTTTTTGCGCCATTTTCTGTATTATTCTGGCCGACATAGGAAAAGCCGAAATCCCTGCTGCCCCTACCATAGGATTAACCTTTTTTTTCAGGAAAAGATTCAATATTTTAGCAAAAAGCACCCCGCCCGCCGTGTCAAAAATAAATGCAACGAGGCCCATAGCAAATATCAATAAAGTGGTAGGCGTCAAAAATTTATCAGCAGTCATCGTAGAACCTATAGTGATACCTAACAGCAGTGTAACAAGGTTGGCCAGCTCGTTTTGGGCTGTCTTTGAAAGCCTATCTAAAACACCACTTACCCTTATAAGATTGCCGAACATCAGGGAACCTACCAGTGAAACACTCATAGGTGCTAATATACCAGCCACAAAAGTTACCACAATGGGGAAAAGTATCTTTACTTTATTTGGAACCTCTACGAGGTGTAAATCCATCTTTATCCTTCTTTCAGCAGATGTTGTCAATGCCTTTATGACTGGGGGCTGAATAATCGGAACTAATGCCATATAGGAGTAAGCCGCCACTGAAATAGGGCCCAATAAATTCGGCGCAAACAGGTTTGCTACGTATATAGATGTAGGACCATCGGCTGCTCCTATTATACCTATAGAAGCTGCCTGCTTTAAGTCAAATCCCAGCAATGCCGCTAGAAACATAGTAAAAAATATGCCAAATTGAGCTGCTGCACCAAAAAATATCATAAAAGGCTGCTGAAGCAGTGGAGTAAAATCCACCATGGCACCCACCGCTATGAATATGAGAATAGGAAATAATTCCGTTTTGATTCCCGCATTGTAAAGAATCGTTAAAAACCCATCTTTCCCAATAGCCGATGAAAAAGGTATATTCGCCAAAATGATTCCAAATCCTATAGGCAAGAGTAGCATTGGCTCATAATCTTTTTTAATAGCTAAATAGATAAGTAATCCACCAATTAAAAACATTATAATATCTCCGATAGTAAGACCTGCAAAGCTTTGTAAAAATCCTTCCATTTATTCTCCTCCCTCGTATAATATGATTTGTAATCAACCAAAAAGGTCGACCTTTAACAAGATTAATAAAGATCTTTGATATTTAAATATTGTTTCTTTAAATTTCACCATGATTAAATCTATCAAGTGCCACTTGATACTTATGCATACATCGCATAGCTACTACCCATGTTTGGGAAGATGGGTTGTCAAGCCCGAACGCAGTGAGTTCATTTTAGGCTTGACTACTCATCGACCAAACATATAATCCTCTCTGCGATGTATGCTCGATTGCTGCATTTTGTATTGTAGTACACGTATTCCCTCTTTCTTCTTCAGGTTGTCTCTGTTAAACTATCTCTAGGATTTGGTTT
>NZ_FQVH01000036.1 GCF_900129075.1 Caldanaerobius fijiensis DSM 17918 | reverse complement strand
AAGAAAGAGGGAATACGTGTACTACAATACAAAATGCAGCAATCGAGCATACATCGCAGAGAGGATTATATGTTTGGTCGATGAGTAGTCAAGCCTAAAATGAACTCACTGCGTTCGGGCTTGACAACCCATCTTCCCAACCATGGGTAGTAGCTATGCGATGTATGCATAAGTATCAAGTGGCACTTGATAGATTTAATCATGGTGAAATTTAAAGAAACAATATTTAAATATCAAAGATCTTTATTAATCTTGTTAAAGGTCGACCTTTTTGGTTGATTACAAATCATATTATACGAGGGGGTAGGCAGATGTGAAAAGATTTAAGGATATTCTTATGGGTATAGGGGTTGAAATTGGAACGATAATGGCTTTTATAGGTGCCGTTTTTATCTTAAATCTTATTGTGATGAGGTGAACTATGAAAAAGGGCTATAGTTTTAGAGATGACTTAAAAACAATAGGGTATTATACAGGATATATCATAATAGGGACAGGTATGCTTATGATCATTCCATTATTGACAGCATTGTTATCCGCTGAGTGGAACATTGCAATTGATTTTGTCATAGGTTTTTCAATCGCAATAATAACAGGCTATACTTTTGTGATTATATGTAGCAATAAAAGAAAAAAAGTAATGTGGATTCACGGTATGGTGATTGCTTCTTTTTCCTGGTTATTACTTACGATTATTTCAGCCATACCTTATTATCTTTCAGGAAATTATAATTCCTTTTTGGATGCTACTTTTGACGTTATGAGTGGTTTTACTACCACAGGTCTCGTGCTTATTCAGGACTTAGACCACGTCTCCAATGGCGTTAACATGTGGAGGCACATTTTGACTTTTGTGGGCGGGCAGGGCATGGTTGTACTGGCTTTAAGCTTTTTTGGCAGTAATCTCGGGGGCGGGTTCAAGATTTATGTGGGTGAGGCAAAAGACAGCAGGCTTTTGCCTAGCGTGAAGTCAACCGCCAGAGCTATCTGGAAGATAAGCATTATTTACCTCATTATTGGCACTTTTATTCTCTGGGTAATCGGAATGGGAATTGGCATTAAGCCTGTGAGCGCGTTTCTTCAAGCTTTATGGATATATATGGGTGCATGGAGTACTGGAGGCTTTGCTCCCCATATGCAGAATATACTCTATTATCACAGCTTGATATTTGAAATAGCTACTATTGTGTTTTTTACTGTGGGTTCGTTTAATTTTGGCTTGCATTACGCTGTTTTGCGCGGAAATAAAAAGGAGATTTATAGGAACATAGAGACAGTTTCATTTTTTATAACCTTAACAATTCTTGTAACGATGACGACTATTGGTCTCATGAGATATGGTGTATATCCTGATTATATGGCTATGTTCAGGAAAGGCTTTTATCAATTGATATCAGGCCATACTACTACAGGATTTCAGACAATTTATTCGCAGCAGTTTTACAATGAATGGGGTAGTTTTGCAGTAATCGCTGTGATACTTTCTATACTCATCGGCGGTAGTGCATGCTCTACAGCCGGTGGTTTTAAAGGGCTAAGGGTAGGTATAACATTCAAGGCATTGATGAGTGATGTCAAAAGACTGTTCTTGCCAGAGAGTGCTATAACAGTAGATAGGTACCATTATATAGATGATCAGGTTCTCGATGATAAAACTGCGAGAAGTGCTATGATAATCATCATATGTTATATTGTTGTATTTGCATTGGGGTCTATTGCCGGTGTATATTACGGCTATCCTGTTCTAAGCTCCATGTTTGAAGCTGCATCGGCTACAGGAAATGTAGGGCTTTCTATCGGCATTACATCTGCTTCCATGCCAGCTGGTCTAAAGCTCATATATATCTTTATCATGTGGGTTGGAAGATTGGAATTTATGTCGGTATTTGCACTTATTGCATTTATATTTACGGGGGTAAAAAGGATATGGTCGGAAATATAAAAATAATTATAACTTTATTGGTTGTATTTGTTATTGTGTTTGCACCATACAATACGTACGCAGTTGATTACATGCCCGTGGATAGCGGCAAATTAATTAATAATGCGATAAAATACGATGGAAAAAAGGTTGAGTATCAGGGAGAGGTGATCGGGGATGTGATGAAAAGGGGTGAGTATGCGTGGATAAATGTAAATGACGGCAATAATGCTATCGGTATATACTTAAGGACGACGGAGGTTGACAAAATAAAAACAGTCGGCAATTATAAATATAAAGGTGATATCGTGAAGATATTAGGTACATTCCATAGGGCCTGTAAACAGCATGGCGGAGAGCTGGATATTCATGCAGATAGGCTGATCATTGTAAAAAAAGGCTATAGAATAAATCATGCTTTTGATATAAGGAGGGCTGTATTGGGCTTTTTTTTGCTAACGGTTGCAGCGACTCTTTTTGTGATGAATCGAAAATTAAGAAATTTTAATACAAGAAAAAGTTAGAACAATATAATAGCGGTGAAGGAATTTCCATATTCATATAGAATATAAATTATTGTGAAAAAGTAATGATGTCAATCAAGAAAAAAGGGGGAGGGATCTCGTGAAGTTTGGTGTGTGTACATCTAATTTTGACAAAGCAGATTTATTAAAAGATCTAGGTTATGACTACCTGGAATTTGGGCTTGCTGGCATAATGGAATTATCGTCGGATCAGTTTGACGACCTTCTGAGGCGTTCAGAGCGAAGCCCTCTTAAAGTTGAGGCTTTTAACAGTTTTATAAGGACGTTGAAGGTTGTAGGAGATGAAGTGAATTTTGCCGCTCTTGAAGAGTATGTAAGAGAGTCTATGAGAAGGGCAAGCGCTTTAGGCGGTAAGATAGTGGTGTTTGGCAGTGCTGGGGCAAGAAATATACCCGAAGATTATTCGAGGGAAAAGGCGTGGAGCCAAATAGTAGATTTCTTGAAGATGGCCGGGGATTATGCAGCCAGGTACGATATTTGCATTGCCATCGAAAACCTTAATAAAAATGAATCCAATATCTTGAACACGGTGGAAGAGGGCCTTAAAATGGTGGGCGACGTCAGTCATGATAGCGTGAAGGTACTGGCGGATTATTACCATATGGCAGTGGAAAATGAGGATTTTGATGTGCTTTTAAAAGCAGGTAATAATCTCGTACATACTCATATTGCCAGCAGAATAAGAGAATATCCTAAGGCCACAGATAAGGACAGATACGATTTGTTTTTTGGCGCACTAAAGGAGATAAACTATCAAGGGCGTATGAGCGTGGAAGCTAGGTTGAATGATGAAAGCGATTATGCACAGGCGATAGAAATTTTAAGAAGGTACGCAGGGTGTACCTCACAGTGTTAGAAAGGGTGTAATAAATGACTTTGAAATTAGGTATTATTGGATACGGCGGCATGGGTGGATGGCACCGCAAAAATGCTGCAAGGGTGGACGGAGTAGAAGTGGTTGCAGCGTATGATATTGATCCCGCGAGGGTAGAGGCTGCAAAGGAAACAGGACTAAAGGGCTACTACACACTGGATTCGTTTTTGGCTGATCCTGAGATAAATATCGTGTTGGTAGCAACGCCAAATCATGTACACAAAGAGCTGGCAATAGCTGCTGCCAATGCCGGTAAGAATGTGATTGTGGAGAAACCCGTGGCTATATCCATCAGGGAAGTTGACGAAATAATTGAAGCAGCAGAAAAAAACAAGGTGCTTTTTACCGTGCATCAGAACCGCCGCTGGGATAAAGACTACTGCATAATGAGAAAGGCAGTGGAGTCCGGTATGTTAGGCGACGTCTACAATATAGAGTCAAGAGTGCATGGCTCTGGCGGAAAAATTTATGGATGGCGCGCTGTAAAGGAATACGGCGGTGGAATGCTTTTGGACTGGGGTGTCCATTTGCTGGATCAGATACTTTACATGTATCCTGAAAACAAAGTGGTGTCGATTTACGCCCAGCTTTTTAGCGTATTGAATCCAGGGGTGGATGACTACTTTAAGATCCTCATGAAGCTGGACAATGGAGTATCTGTTCAGGTTGAAGTAGGTACTTTCTGCTTGAGGAGTTTACCGCGCTGGTATGTAGGAGGGAATGCTGGTACGCTTACCATAGAGAACTTTGAAGGAAAAGGCGGTATTACGAGAGTAAAAAAGTTGATGGAAGAGGTTGAACCGGAGATGGTTGAGACCGCTGCAGGTCCCACCCGTACCTTTGCCCCACAACCGGTAGAGGTAAGGGAGGAGATAGGGTTACCTGAAGCTAATCCTGATTGGACGGATTTTTATAGAAATGTTTTAAACACTATAGAAGGTAAGGAAGAATTGATCGTAAAGCCCAGCGAAGTTAGAAGGGTGTTTTCAGTGATGGAGGCGGCATTTAAATCCAACGAATTGGGCCGTTCGCTGGATGTAAATTTATAACGTGGGGGATGACATATATGAGCGTAAGCATTAATAAAGTAGCCTTTGCTGGCTGGGAGAATTGCATACAGATTTCCAACGGAATAGTTGATATTGTGGCTACGGTAGACGTAGGTCCGAGGTTGATAAGGTACGGCTTTACAGGCGATGTAAATGAATTCGCCGTTAAAGAGGAGGATGCGGGAAAGGTAGGCGGCAATCAGTGGAGAAATTATGGTGGGCATAGGTTGTGGCATAGCCCTGAAGTCATGCCGCGGACATATTCACCCGATAACGAGGTTGTGGATTGGCAGGAAATACAAAACGGCGTAAGGTTGATACAAAAGCCAGAGCCGTGGGTTAATATGCAAAAAGAGATAACTGTAATACTAAGTCCTGACAGTTCAGAGGTAAAGTTGATTCACAAGATAACTAATACTGGTGCTTGGGCTGTCAAATTAGCTCCGTGGTCCATATCTGTTATGGCGACAGGTGGGATTGAGATAATACCGCAAATTGATAAAGATACGGGTTTTTTGCCCAATAGATCTGTGGTTTTATGGCCTTATTCTAAAATGAACGATCACAGGGTTTTCTGGGGTGAAAGGTATATTGCTTTAAAACAGGATCCCGATATGAAATCACCCTTTAAACTGGGTACTCAGAATGAAAAAGGATGGGTTGCCTATATTAACAATGGACATATGTTTGTAAAGAGGTATACCCATATCACAGGAGCTGAATATCCAGATTTTGGAGCATCTTTTGAGACGTATACCACTGATTGGATGATAGAAATAGAGACATTAGGACCACTGGTAGAGCTGCAGCCGGGTTCATCGGTAGAACACGTTGAAGAATGGGAATTAATTGACGGCGTAAAAACACCTGATTTTGATGAGGTTGCTTTTGATGAAATCGCCAGATTGATAAAAATAAAATAAAGGAGAAATAAAGGTGGGGAATGTATGGCAAAATATTCAATAGGTATTGATTACGGGACAGAATCAGCCAGGGCTTTACTCCTCAATATAGACACAGCTCAAGAAGTAGCCTCCTCGACGATGGCATATCCTCATGGCGTCATGGACGAGAGCTTGCCCGACGGCACACGGTTGGGCCAGGATTGGGCGCTGGAACATCCCGACGATTACATTGAAGTGTTAAAAGTCATCGTCCCTGACGTATTAAAAAAATCAGGGGTAAATAAAGACGATGTCATAGGCTTAGGGATAGATTTTACGGCGTGTACCGTCCTTCCTATTAAAAAGGACGGCACGCCTCTGTGTGATTTACCTGAATTTACCAAAAATCCCCATGCCTACGTGAAGCTGTGGAAGCATCATGCGGCACAGCCTGAAGCCAACAGGTTAAACCAGATAGCTGCCCAGCGAGGGGAAGACTTTCTGGCAAGGTATGGCGGCAAGATATCATCGGAATGGCTGGTCCCCAAGGTCTGGCAGGTGCTAAATGAGGCACCGGAAGTCTATGAAGCTGCCGATAAATTTATTGAGGCCGCCGACTGGGTGGTCATGATGCTCACAGGTAACGAAAGGCGAAACAGCTGTACAGCAGGGTATAAGGCTATATGGCACAAGAGAAAGGGCTATCCCTCCAGGGAATTTTACAAAGCACTGGACCCACGCTTGGAAAATCTGGTCGACGAAAAGCTCAGCAGGGACATATATCCTCTTGGCACGAAGGCAGGGGAATTAAGGCCAGAAATAGCATCCCTTATAGGGTTAAACCCGGGGGTAGCCGTTGCGGTAGGCAATGTGGATGCTCACGTATCTGTACCGGCTGTGGGAGTGACATCGCCTGGTAAAATGGTGATGGTAATGGGTACATCCATATGCCATATGGTTTTGAGTGACAGGGAAGTAGAAGTACCTGGGATGTGTGGCGTTGTAGAAGACGGTATAATACCCGGCTTATACGGCTATGAAGCGGGACAATCAGCAGTAGGAGATATATTTGCCTGGTATATGGAAGCGTGTCTCCCACACGAATACAAAATCCAGGCTGAACAAAGAGGTATAAGCACCTTCCAGTATTTAAGAGAAAAAGCCTCCGATTTAAAACCAGGTCAGAGCGGGTTGATAGCGCTGGATTGGTGGAACGGCAACAGATCTATTTTGGTAGATGCGGATTTAACAGGCATGATACTCGGTATGAATCTCACCACAAAGCCCGAGGAAATATACAGGGCCCTTATTGAAGCTACAGCCTATGGAACAAAGATGATAATAGATGCGTTTAACGATAACGGTGTAGAGGTAAAAGAGCTGTACGCTTGCGGCGGTCTGGCAGAAAAAGATCCTTTATTGATGCAGATATATGCGGATGTAACCAATTTAGAGATAAAGATTTCACAGTCTGCGCAAACCCCTGCATTGGGTGCGGCTATGTTTGGAGCAGTAGCCGCTGGTAAGGGAAAAGGCGGATTTGACAGCATATTTGAAGCAGCAAAAACTATACCCAGGTTAAAAGATACTGTTTATAGGCCTATACCGCAGAACGTCAAGATATACGAGGAGCTATTTAAAGAGTATAAAATCCTGCACGACTACTTTGGGAGAGGCCAAAATGATGTCATGAAAAGGTTAAAAGCCATAAAGGAGAGGGTTACAAATGCTTGAGAAATTGAAAGAGCGCGTCTGGAAGATGAATCTCATGCTGCCCAAAAATAACCTGGTGACGATGACCAGCGGCAATGTCAGCGGCAGGGACCCAGAGACAGGATATGTAGTAATAAAGCCCAGTGGGGTATTATATGATGAGATGACCCCTGAAGATATGGTGGTAGTAGATCTGGAGGGAAATATAATAGAAGGCAGATTAAAGCCGTCGGTAGATACGGCGACCCATCTTTATGTGTACAGGCACCGAAGCGACGTCATGGGGATTGTGCACACTCATTCGCCTTATGCTACCAGCTTTGCAGCTTTAGGGAGGCCAATCCCCGTTTACCTCACGGCTATCGCCGACGAGTTCGGCGGACCTATACCAGTCGGTCCTTATGCTCGAATAGGAGAGGAAGAGATAGGCAAAGCTATAGTAAAATATATAGGTGACAGTCCTGCCATTTTGATGAAAAACCATGGAGTGTTTACCATTGGTAAATCTCCTGAGGCTGCGGTGAAGGCGGCGGTTATGGTAGAGGACGTGGCAAAGACGGTTCATCTGGCATTGCTGCTGGGTCAGCCTGATGAGATACCCGAAGAAGAGGTAAAGAGGGCTCATGAGAGGTATATGACAAAGTACGGGCAGGGTTAATGCCAATAGCAGAAGTATTGAAATGAAAGAAGTGGAAGCGGAACATGGGCGAATTAATTCCTATAAAAGAAATTCTCATTGAAGAGGGTGCTATAAATAGTATTCCATATGTAATGAATAAAATAGGTATTATAGATTCTAAAGCGATGGTTATCTGCGACATTAATACGTATAAAGCGGCGGGAATAGATGTAATAACACAATTGAAAAATAATGGGTTTGACATAACAGAATGTATACTGGAACGCAATGGCTTGCTTGTACCCGATGAATATACTCTGGGTGAAATTCTCATAAAAATGGATGAGGATGTAAAGTTTTTGATAGCTGTAGGCTCGGGGACGATAAATGATATTGTAAAATTTATAAGTTTTAAGACGGGCAGGCCTTATGGAATTGTAGCTACGGCACCGTCTATGGATGGGTATGCATCGTCTGTTTCACCTTTGATAGTCAAGGGCTTCAAACGAACTTATACGGCGGTATATCCTGACTTTATAATCGGCGATGTCAATGTTCTCTCAAAAGCTCCATACGATATGATAACCGCGGGTTTTGGCGATATTCTGGGCAAGTATACGTCTCTGGCGGACTGGTATATAAGCAGCATAGTAACAGGTGAAGCCTACTCTGAAAATATATCAGGCCTGGTAAAAGAATCGATAGAGAAATGCGTGAATGTTTCTAAAGGTATTATAAAAAGGGATAAAAAGGCAATAAAAGAGCTGATGGAGGCCCTGGTTATCTCGGGTATTGCAATGCTTAAATTTGGCAATTCCCGCCCTGCGTCAGGGGCGGAACATCATCTGTCGCATTATTTAGAGATGAAAGAAATATCATCGGGGAATGAACGTCATTTTCATGGGACAAAAGTTGGTGTGATGAGCGTTGTCGTATCGGGGATCTACCATTACATATTTTCACTTACATCGGACGATATAAAAGAGTTTATGTCAAAAAGAGTTTTGCAAACCCGCGATGAGTATGAATCGAGGATAAGGAACGCGTATGGTCCCATGGCTGATGAGGTTTTAAACGATTTAAACTATTTTTATCTGGATGAAACAAAAAGAAGGCAGAGACAGGATAAAATACTTGAGCACTGGGAACATCTGAAAAAGTGGGTAAAAGAGAATGTACCTGAACCAGCACAAATAAAGTATATACTCCAGGCTGCTGGCGCACCTGTAGATATTAGTGAAATTGGCGTAAACCAAATATTGCTTTATGACACGCTGGTTAACGCGAAAGAAGTCAGGCAGAGGTACACTATTTTAAGGTTGGCTGAGGATATAGGCTTAAGCGATGAAAGATTATACGATAGTGTTGTAAAGTTATACAAAAATTGATTTTGGTGTAAAATAGATAGTGGAGTGATAGGTATGAAGTTTTTTATTGACACTGCTAATATAGATGAGATAAGAGAGGCCAACGAGCTTGGTGTGATATCGGGTGTTACTACAAATCCATCACTTATCGCAAAAGAGGGTAGGGACTTTATTGAGGTAGTTAAAGAAATTGCAGGCATTGTAGATGGTCCTATAAGTGCAGAAGTTATAAGTGAAGATCATGAAGGCATGATTCAGGAAGCAAGGAAATTGGCTAAGATACACAAAAACATAGTCATTAAGATTCCTATGACAGCAGAGGGCCTTAAGGCAGTAAAGGTGCTTTCCAAAGAAGGGATTAAGACTAATGTCACCCTTATATTTAGCGCGAACCAGGCACTGCTGGCGGCGCGCGCAGGCGCCACATATGTAAGCCCCTTTGTGGGTAGGCTTGACGACATAAGCACAGATGGCATGAAGCTTATCCAAGATATAGTTGATATCTTCAACAACTACGATATAGACACCGAAATAATAGTAGCGAGCATAAGGCATCCTATGCACGTACTTATGGCCGCAAAATTAGGCGCCCACATAGCTACTGTTCCATATAAAGTGATAATGCAGATGATAAAACATCCTCTGACGGATGCGGGAATTGAAAAGTTTGAGGAAGACTGGAAAAAGGCTAACCTAAAAATTTAACTGATCACGGATTGAAATTAATAAATTTAAAAATTTAAGGGGGATTTAAAATGGCAAAAATAGCCATGATAGGGGCGGGAAGCATCGTTTTTGCTAAGAATATCATGGTGGATATACTGTCTTTTCCAGAACTGTCCGACAGCACGATTGCTTTAATGGATATAGATCCAAAGCGTTTAAGCATGATATCAAGGCTGGCGGATAAGCTTGTAAAACAGGAAGGCTATAAAGCTACTATCATTTCTACTTTAGACAGAAGAGAAGCGTTAAAAGATGCCGATTACGTCATAACCATGATACAGGCAGGAGGGCTGGAGGCCTATCAGCTTGATATAGAAATTCCGTTAAAGTACGGTGTAAAACAGGCTGTTGGAGATACTCTTGGACCTGGTGGTGTCTTCAGATTTTTAAGGACTGCTGCGGTGTTTAAAGGTATCGCTCAGGACATGGAAGAATTGTGTCCTGATGCCCTATGGATAAACTATGTAAATCCCATGGCCATGAATTGCTGGTATATAAACCGCATTTCAAATATTAAAAATGTAGGCTTGTGCCACAGTGTTCAGGGTACGTCAGAATGGCTTGCACAAATCATAGGTGCACCTTATGAGGAGATATCATTTATATCAGCAGGAATAAACCACATGGCATGGTTCCTGGAGTTTAAGTGGAATGGCAAGGATGCATATCCGTTAATAAAAGAAAAATACAATGATCCCGATATATATAAGAAAGATGTGACAAAATTCGAGTTTCTAAAGCATTTTGGGTACTATGTTACAGAATCAAGCCACCATATGTCCGAATACGTGCCTTATTTCAGAAAATTTGATCACTGGATAGAAAAGATTCATAAAGATGCAAACTGGAATGATGATGGCGTCTATAACGGTATGTACCTGAAATGCTGTCAAAACGCTGCTGCCAGATTTGACAGCGACATGGAGAAGCTCATAAACGCAGAAAAAGTGGAGGTAAAAAGGACACACGAATATGGGGCGTATATTATTCACTCTATGGAAACAGGGGTGCCCAGGGTTATTTATGGTAATGTAGACAACAAGGGCCTTATAACTAATTTGCCTCAGGGATGCTGTGTAGAGGTTCCATGTCTTGTAGACAAAAACGGCATACAGCCGACTGTTATAGGTGATCTGCCGCCGCAATTGGCTGCGCTAAACAGGACTAATATAAACGTACAAGAATTGGCTGTTATGGGTGCTATTACCGGCAATAAAGAGTATATATATCAGGCTGTCATGATGGATCCCCTGACCTCTGCCGTTTTAGATATGGATCAGATAAGATCTATGGTTTCAGAGATGTTTGCGGCAGAAGAAAAGTGGATTTTGCCTATGAAATGATAGAGGAAATGAAAGGTTTTTATAGAATATTTATTTATAATATAATTAAGCCTGCTATGAAGGGGGTAGTATTATGAGGTCAACGACAATAGGGCTTGTTATGATGAATGATGCGCGCCCGCATGTCTACAAAGCCAATAATGAGGAAAACATGAGTGTTTTAAGACAATGGGCAGAGGTTATAAAGAAAAGGCTTGTCAACTTTGATGGATCTTCTCCAGAAGTAGTTATAGGGTCTGAGACTATTACCAGTGTGAGAGTGGCCCAGAAGGTTGGCGAAGAGTTATCGAGGGCAAATTGCAAGCAGGTCATCATGTGCTATAATGTATGGAATTTCCCGTATCTGGTATGGCCATTTTTAAATTCTCTGGGTAGGGACGTGCCTGTATTAAGCTTATCCAATAATAATGGCAAATACCCGGGAAATGTGGGGCTTTTGGCTACTGACGGCGCTTTGAGACAGGCAGGTTTTAGAACCCATAGGATCGTAGGCGACATAAATGACGAGGCTACACAGCAAAAGGTTATAGACTGGTTGAGGGCAAGTCAGGCCTATACTACCATGAAGAACGAGGTTTTTGGATTATATGGTGGGCATTCTATGGGCATGGAGACGGGATTTTATCATCTGACACAAAATATAAAAACCTTTGGCACTACCGCATATCAAATTGATCAGTTGCAGCTGGTAAAAACCATGGAAAATGAAGTGGATGAAAAAGAAGTAGAAAAAGGTTTTAAATGGTTTAGTGAACTTTTGGGGGATAGAATACTATACGATGGTAAAATGCTTACGCCTGATACGTTGAAAAACCAGATAAGGCTGTACCTGGCCATGAAAATAGTCAATGAAAGAGAAGGCTTTGATTTTTGTGGTTTAAAAGGGCAGAGAGAATTGACAGAGTATGTGTGTCTGGGCGATATACCTGAGATGCTATTAAATGACCCTTATGACTGGAATGGACCTAAGGAGCCAACGGTTTGTGCAACTGAAGCCGATGCAAATGCAGCATTGACCATGCAGATCTTGAAGTACATAAGCGGAGGATATCCCACGCTATTTATGGATGTAAGGATATATCATCCTGAAAAGGATGTATGGGATTTATGCAATTCAGGTAATCATTCAAGTTTTTATGCTGCATACAGCAGGAATGCAGAGGATAACTTTAAGAAAATAACTTTACATCCTGCGCTGGAATATTACTTTAAAGCTGGTGGCGCATCTGTGGAATTTAATGCAGGTCCCGCTGAATTGACTTTTGCGAGATTGGGATTATGGGATGGAAAGCCTTATATGGTGATAGTCAAGGGAGAGAGCCTCGATTTGCCTGATGATGAGAGAAAAGCATTAAATGAGCAGACAGATCCGACCTGGCCTCATGTTCACGCCAGATTGGAATGCAGCTTTGATGAATTTTTAAACGTATTTCCAGCAAATCACATTCAAGCTGTTGTGGGAGATAAAGTAGAGGCGCTTAAATATTATTGTGAAATTGCAGGTATAAAACCTATTATATTGGGGCCTCGCGGCAGAAGTCAAATAGATCCGATCTGGGATATTTTAAAATAAAGTGATTCCATTGACCTTGACATATCACAAAAAAATTTATATTATATAAATATATGATTCTAGTATAAAAATATAAGAGCTGTATAATTATAAATATATATTTTGGGATGAGGTTAATGGAAATTTCTTATGCGAAGAGAAGTACCAAAAACGAAATATGGCAATTAGCGTGGCCGTCTATTATTGAGCAATCTCTTATAATGATGGTGGGGCTTGTCTCCACCATGTTTGTTGGTAGGCTGGGCAATGCGGCTATTGCAGCTGTGGGCGCTATAAATAGTTTAATTTTTTTCTTTCAGGCCGTATTTGCCGGCCTTTCCACAGGCTCCACAGTAATTGTAGCCAGGCTTATCGGTGAGAAGGATCATGAAAATGCTCGCCTGGCTGTTATGCAATCACTTATAATGTGTATCTTTATTTTTATAATGCTTACTGTGCTGGGATATATATTTGCGGTTCCGCTCATTCATCTTTTTTTTGGCAGGATTTCTGCTGATGTGTTTCGATATGCGTTGCTTTATTATAGAATCGTGCTTATAGGCTTGCCTTTTGTCATAATCGATCTGGTCATAGGCGGAGCGCTTAGAGGTGCAGGGGACACCAGGACGCCTATGTATATTACCGCTATAGTTAATATCATAAGTCTTTTGTTTAATCTACTTCTCGTCTTTGGAGTAAAGATAAATGGTACGTATATCGTACCTGCTTACGGCGTAAAAGGGACGGCCATAGCGGTTACAATCGCGAGGATAATAGGTGGATTTTTACAATTGTATATCCTCTATTTTGCTAAAAGGGTTATAAACTTGAGCATAAAAGATAGGATTAGAATCGATTTCAAGATGATGAGCAGGATAGTGCGTGTAGGATTACCTGCATCTTTGGAACAGCTGGTAATGCAGGGAGGGTTTCTCGTCGTTCAGATCATGGTTGCCACGATGGGCACTGTGGCTATGGCTGTATATCAGATAGGTATGAATGCTAACTCTATAGCATTTATGCCCATATTTGGTTTTACTCTCGCAGCCACCAGCCTGGTGGGTAGAAGTCTTGGCGCTAAGGAGTACGATGCTGCAGAAAACTATGCAAGACAGACTACCCGTATTGCAGTAAAAGTTATAGCTGTTATAGGGGTATGTATGTTCATCTTTGCGAGACAGCTGGCTGCACTTTATTCTACAGATCCTGTGGTTATACATATGGGTTCTGTAGTTATCAGGATATTTGCTGTGATTGAACCTATGCTGGCCATCATGAATGTTATATCCGGCTCATTAAGAGCTGGTGGTGATATACTTTATATCGTGCTTACTGCTTTTGCCGGTTTATGGACTTTTAGGGTACTTGTAGGATTTATTTTGGGAAAAATTCTTGGTATGGGCGTGTATGGTATATGGATAGGTATATGCTTTGATTTTGTGGTGCGTTCGTGTATGTACTGGTTTAGATTTAGGGCGGGTAAATGGAAATATATTAAAGTATAAAAAGAGGTCAGTAAGCGCTAACCTCTTTTTTAAATTTCTTTTTCTGTAATATAATGAATCTGGAGGTGAACAGTGTGGCAAACAATGTGGTTTTAATAGCTGATGACGATAAAAATGTTCAGGAAATATTACAGCTTTATTTAAAAAAGGAAGGATTTGATGTAGAGTTTGCTGATGATGGCGATATGGCTTTAAAAAAGGCCAGAGATTTAAAGCCTGATCTTATCATACTAGATATAATGATGCCTGTATTGGATGGGTTAGAGGTCTGCAAGCAGTTGAGAAAAGAATCTGATGTGCCGATAATCATGCTGACTGCAAAAGGAGAAGATCTTGACAAAATACTGGGATTAGAGATAGGTGCAGATGATTATGTGACAAAGCCTTTTAATCCCAGGGAAGTGGTAGCGAGGGTTAAGGCCGTTATCAGAAGGGTAGCTGAACGAGGTGAAAAAGGAGGCCACAATAAAAAGAATGTTATCGCTTATCCGGGACTTGAAATCGATATAGATAACTATTACGTAAAACTGAATGGTCAGGAAGTAGCGATGACACCTAAAGAAATAGAACTTTTATGGTATCTTGCCAGCAATTGCAATAAGGTATTTACTCGCGAGCAATTGCTTGAAGAAATATGGGGGTATGACTATTACGGAGATACCAGAACCGTTGATACCCATATAAAGAGGATAAGGGCTAAGTTAAATAAAAAGGACAACTACCCATGGGATATAAAAACCGTATGGGGGGTTGGGTATAAGTTTGAGGTGAACACCTGATGTTTAATACGCTGTCGGGTAAATTGTTCGCCTCATATTTGATAGTCATCTTAATAACCGTACTTATTATAGGTTTGCTTTTTTCTAATGTGTTAGGAGACTATATAATTAATGCGAAAGCAAAAAATCTGGAAAACAAAGCTTTAGAGATAAGCCAGGTAACGGAAACCTATTTTTCGGAGAATATTAATCCAAAGCTTTACATGCGATTCCTCAGGGCCGTAAGTCGATCGATAAATAGCAGCGTCATTGTAGCTAACAAAGACGGGAGAATTATGGCAGCTGCCTTTGATGGTGTGGACGGCATAACGAAAGATATTAGCGACAATATGATGAATATGATGAGGTATATTAGAATTCCTGCTGTGTACATAAATAAGATAAATGAAGGTAATAAAGTAATAGCCATTGAAAAGATGGAGAATATAAACCAGACTATGATTACAATAGGTGTTCCGGTGCAGTTAAATAATAAGATATTTGGAGGAATTTTTTTGTATTCGCCTATCGATGATATTACTGGGGTTTTGACCAGCATGTATGTTGTTTTGATCATAGTGGTGATATTAGCGCTTTTTCTGGCATCAATAATAAGTGCTTACCTTTCACGATTAATTATAAGGCCGTTAAAAGAAATGTCTAGAATCGCAATTGCTATGGCAAAGGGCAATTATAAGGTGAAGGTGAATTTTGAAAGTGATGATGAAATAGGTCGGTTAGCAAGGTCTTTAAATTATCTGGCGTCTGAGTCAGAAAGGCTTGAGAAAATGCGCAGGGATTTTGTGGCGAACGTTTCTCACGAATTGAGGACGCCTCTTACAGCCATCAGAGGATTCATGGAACCGCTTATAGATGGTACTGTAACGGATAAAGCTGATATAGAAAGATACCATAAAATCATATACGACGAGACTTTGCGTATGCAAAGGTTGATAAACGATTTGCTGGATTTGAGCAGGTTACAATCTGGTAAAATGGCTATTAATATGCATCCTGTTATTTTAAGTGAACTGATAAAAAATGTTATTGCAAAAATGAAGCCACAGGCTGATAACAAAGGTATACAGTTGATTTACAACTGTCCAAGCAATATGTCGCCGGTAATGGCAGACGAAGATAGGATTCAACAGGTGCTCATGATACTGATAGATAATGGGATCAAATACACGGGTACAGGGGGTTCTGTGGTTGTGGCAGCAGAAGAAGGAAGGGATTTTGTCACTGTAAAGGTAAGCGATACTGGTGTGGGCATACCTGCTGAAGATCTGGAATACATCTGGGATAGATTTTATAAAGCTGATAAGGCGAGAGGAAAGGATGGAGCTGGATTGGGCCTTGCAATAGCTAAGGAGATCATACAACTACATGGCGGTTCTGTTGGCGTAAAGAGTCAGATAGGACAGGGCAGTGTGTTTCAATTTACAATAAAAAAGGCGAAAAAATAATAAATTTATGTTATAATTATAAAAAAGATATAAG
The DNA here is from genome assembly GCF_900129075.1 of Caldanaerobius fijiensis DSM 17918. Taxonomy (NCBI): domain Bacteria; kingdom Bacillati; phylum Bacillota; class Clostridia; order Thermoanaerobacterales; family Thermoanaerobacteraceae; genus Caldanaerobius; species Caldanaerobius fijiensis. Next base: position 8,315 of record NZ_FQVH01000036.1, on the reverse strand, counting down.
GTGGGTAATATGGCTACAAAGATAATGATCGTGGATGATGATAAAAATATCTGTGAGCTCATCTCTATTTACTTAAGCAAAGAAGGATTTGAGACGGTTAAGGTATACGATGGTAATGCGGCCATAGAAAAGTTCAGCGAAGTATCGCCGTCGTTGGTCGTATTAGATTTGATGCTGCCAGGTGTTGACGGTTATACGGTGTGTAAGCACATACGAAAGATTAGCAATGTGCCGATTATAATGCTTACGGCTAAAAGTGAGACACTGGATAAAGTCCTCGGCCTTGAGCTTGGAGCTGACGATTACATTGTGAAGCCTTTTGACCCTAAAGAACTGGTGGCAAGGGTAAAAGCTGTCTTGAGGAGATATGCGCCTGCACCAGGTGAAGATGAGAAAAAAATTGTATATCCGGGAATTGTTATAAATATGACAGAGTATAAACTTAAACTCAATGGTCGCGATATTGAAGTTCCGCCTAAAGAGTTCGAACTACTGTATTTTTTAGCATCTCATCCCAACCAGGTTTTTACACGGGAACAACTGCTGGAACAGGTATGGGGATATGATTATTTTGGCGATTCGAGGACAGTAGACGTCCATATAAAACGATTAAGGGAAAAATTACCACCTAATGATGTCTGGTCGTTAAAGACGGTTTGGGGTGTGGGCTATAAATTTGAGGTGAAGGGTATTGAAACAAAGTAGCCTTTTTAAAAGGCTTATGCATATAAACATGCTTTTGGTCCTCATAACTATATTGATAGTTACAGGGCTGCTGATACAGCTTTTTACAGGGTTTTATTATAATGAAAAAAAGAATGCTCTCCTGGAGGAAAGCCGTAAACTCAACAATACTTTTGCTTCTATTCTAATGGGCAACATTATTCCGGGCAGTCTGGCATATGAGCTTAAATTTATAGATCAATATTTAAATGCCAGGATATGGCTGCTGGATAGGCGGGGGATTGTCTATACCGTATCTACGTCTCAGGATAGACAGGCTGTAGGCCTCAAACTGTCTTTAGACGAAGTCAAGGAGGTACTGAGCGGGAAGGTTGTTGTTATTAGAGGTAGTTTTGGCGGCATGTTTAAAACTCCTGTACTCACGGTAGGTTCTCCCGTATATTTTGGGAATGCCATCATCGGTGCGATATTTATGCATGCACCTATATACGAGATACAGGCAGCACTTTACAGGATCTATATTATTATAGCAATTTCAGCGCTGGCTGCTGTCGTCGTAGCACTTATATTGAGTTATATATCTGCTCAAAAGCTGTCAAAACCACTGGTTGCTATTTCTAAAGCAGCTAAAGGCATAGCAAAGGGAAATTTTGACATACGGGTTGCGGTAGATAGCAGCGATGAGATTGGAGAACTAGCTAAAAGCTTTAATATGATGGCAAATGAATTACAGCATCTAGAAGAAATGAGAAAGGGATTTGTAGCCAATGTTTCCCACGAGTTGCGCTCACCTTTGACTTCTATCATAGGATATCTCGATGGTATCATAGATGGCACGATACCAGAAAGCGATAGAAATAGGTACCTTAGGGTCGTAAAGTCAGAATCTGAAAGATTGAGCAGACTGGTTTCAGACCTTCTAAATTTAGCGGAACTGGAGGCCGGAATAAAGTTAAATCTGAGAAATTTCGATATAAATGAGTTGATTAGAAGGGTTTTAATAAAACTCGAAGGTAAGATAGATGCACGGGGTTTGGATGTTGAGGTGGATTTCGCAAAAGATTACATGTATGTGGAAGCCGACCCCGATAGGATTGAGCAAGTGTTGATAAATTTGCTTGATAATGCCATTAAGTTTTCAAAGGAAGCAGGTCGTATTGCCATAAAAACATATCAAAAGGATGGATTGGCGTATGTTTCGGTAGAAGACAATGGGATTGGTATAAAGGAGGAAGATTTACCGTTTATATGGGACAGATTTTACAAGGCTGATAAATCAAGGGAAAGCAAGGTTGAAGGAAGTGGCCTTGGACTGTCTATCGTTAAATCCATAATAGAATCTCATGGTGGAGATATTAACGTTGAAAGTCGATATGGAGAAGGTACTAAATTTACTTTTACGTTAAAAGTAGCATAATTCGAGAAGGAGAGTGTCGGATGTTACGCGGTAATTGTCTTGTAGCACAATCTGGCGGTCCAACGTCAGTAATAAACGGGAGTCTATATGGTGTAATAACGCAAGCTTTAAAAGAAAATAGTTTTGGAAAGATTTTAGGCGGTATACATGGTATAAAGGGTATCCTGGAAGGTAAGATTAAAGATTTAACTGAGGTTTCAATGGATTTGCTCGAAAAAGTGAAATTGAGCCCCTCAGCTGCTTTGGGCTCATGCAGGTATAAACTAAAAGATCCTCGGGAGTCTACTGAAGAATATGAGAAGCTTTTTAAAGTGTTTGATGAAAATAATGTGAGATATTTCTTTTATATTGGTGGAAATGACTCCATGGACTCAGCGTATAAAATAGACATGTACGCCAAGAAAGTGGGATATGATATAAAGGTGATAGGCATACCTAAGACGATAGATAATGACCTTATGCATACAGATCATTGCCCGGGATATGGTAGTGTAGCCAAATATGTAGCAACTGTATGCATGGAATTGGCATTAGATTCTGCTGTATATGGTACAGGGGTAATTAACGTGTTGGAAGTAATGGGGCGCAACACCGGTTGGATAGCTGGTTCTGCAGCTCTGGCTAAAGAGAAGATTCCGGATTTAAACATGCTCATATATATGCCAGAAATAGTTTTCGATGAGGAGAAATTTTTAAATGACCTTAAGAAAGCTTTTGAAACAAACAATCATTTGTTCGTAGTGGTGTCCGAAGGGCTTGTAAATAAAGACGGCGATTATGTATTTAACAGAAAAAATTCTTATAAGAAGGATATATTCGGCCATATTCAATTAGGAGGCGTTGGAGATTATATTGAACAGCTGATAAAAGCCAATGTCTATGATAAGGTAAAATTAACCAGGTTGGGCTTTTTACAGAGATGTGCGATGCATTATGTTTCGAAGACCGACCTGGATGAAGCTGTAATGGCCGGTGAGATGGCTATAAAGTATGCATTGGAAGGCATTAGCGGCAAAATGGTGACATTGGTGAGGGAAGATGGGCCTGATTATCGATGCAGTACTGGACTTGTAGAATTGGACAAGGTCTGCAACTATGAGAAAAAGGTTCCATTAGAATGGATAAATGAGGATGGAAATTTTGTAAACAATGATTTTATGGATTACGTAAGGCCTCTGGTGGTTGGTGAGGCGGAAGTGCCGATGCACAACGGCCTGCCGGTATATACGCGATTGTTTTAAATTTTTAAACGATGGAGCAGGAAGTAGATGTTTTTTCTACCTCCTGCTCCATTTTTGCATTAGCAATCAAATTGCGAATTGAAGAAGGTGCTGGTAAATTGTTGAGTTTTCTGTTATTATTTGTATAAGATATTTATTCCATTCATAAGTAAACGTTAAAGTTTTCAAAAAAGGGGGTTTACTCTGTGATGTTAGATGATAAAAATAACCTAAAGTTATGGTACCGACAGCCTGCCAATGAGTGGGTTGAGGCATTGCCCATCGGAAATGGACGACTGGGTGGAATGGTGTTTGGTAAAATCGATGTGGAACGGATTCAGCTGAATGAGGATTCAGTCTGGTACGGTGGTCCAAGGGATAGAAACAATCCTGATGCCCTTACATATTTGCCTGAGATCAGGCGGCTGATATTTGAAGGCAAGGTTGTAGAGGCACAGGAGCTTGCAAATCTTGCACTGGCTGGTTTGCCCGAGACAGAGAGCCATTATGAACCGCTGGGAGATCTATATTTGAGTTTTAAATACGATGAGGCAAACGTTAAAGATTACATAAGGGAATTGGACCTAAATACAGGTATCGTCACGGTGCGATATAATATAGGCAATACCACATATATGAGGGAGATCTTTGCCAGTTACGTTGATCAGGTGATTGTAATTCATTTAACTTCAACGAGTCCTGAAAGCATATCGCTAAAGATACAGCTGGACAGGGGAAGATTCAGGAATCTTGATAGAATTGAGCCTTTAAAACCTGATACGCTCATTATGCGCGGTAAATGCGGCGGTGAAAATGGAATTGTATTCAGGGCTGCGGTTCGCGCTGTGGCAGAGGGTGGTACTACAGAAGTTATAGGGGATAATCTGCTTATAAAAAATGCAGATGCAGTGACATTATATTTTGCAGCAAACACCACATATCGCGAAAAGTATCCAGAGCAAGTATGCTTGAATCAGATAGCAAATGCATCTATGAAGCCCTATGAGGTTATGCGCAAAGATCACATAAAGGATTACCAGACATTATTTAAAAGGGTGGACCTTTATTTGAGTTACGACGAAAACCTGGATTTACTTCCTACCGATGAACGCCTTGAAAGGGTTAAAAATGGTTTAGAAGATAATGGCCTTATAAACCTTTATTTCCAATTTGGCCGCTATCTATTAATATCTTGCAGCAGGCCAGGTTCACTTCCTGCAAACCTTCAGGGTATATGGAATGAAAGCATGTTGCCGCCATGGGACAGCAAATACACGATAAATATAAATACTGAGATGAACTATTGGCCTGCAGAAACATGTAATCTGGCTGAGTGCCATGTACCTCTTTTAGAGCATATAGAGAGGATGGTAAAACCCGGGCAGCGGACAGCTAAAGTAATGTATGGTTGCCGCGGCTTTGTAGCCCATCATAACACGGATATCTGGGCAGATACAGCGCCACAAGATCGCACCGCAACTGCGACGTACTGGCCTATGGGAGCGGCGTGGCTATGTCTACATCTCTGGGATCACTATGAGTTTGGCGGAGATATTGAGTATTTAAAAAAGGCGTATAACATCATGAAAGAAGCGGCTACTTTCTTCCTAGACTTTCTCATTGAAAACCCTGAAGGGCAGCTGGTCACATGTCCTTCTGTTTCGCCTGAGAATACATACATACTTCCAGATGGCCAGAAGGTGGCCTTATGTATGGCGCCAACAATGGATAACGAGATAATTTATGCGTTATTTACTCGCTGCATCAAGGCAGGGGAGATATTGGGCATAGATGAAGAGTTCAGGTGTCAATTATCGGAGGTATTGAACCGGCTTCCAAAGCTTAAAATAGGGAAATACGGACAGATACAGGAATGGCTTGAAGACTATGATGAGGATCAGCCCGGCCACAGGCATATTTCACACCTTTTTGCATTGCACCCGGGAAATCAGATAACGCTAAGGGGTACTCCGCAGCTTGCCCAAGCAGCAAAAAGGACCCTTGAGAGAAGGCTAGAGCACGGCGGCGGACATACGGGTTGGAGCAGGGCATGGATAATAAATATGTGGGCAAGATTGGAAGAAGCTGAACAGGCGTATGAAAATGTCCTTGCTCTATTGAGAAAATCCACGTTGAATAATCTATTTGACAATCATCCGCCGTTTCAGATCGATGGAAATTTTGGGGGAACGGCTGGCATAGCTGAAATGTTATTGCAGAGCCATGCGGGTGAGATAAATTTATTGCCTGCTTTGCCAAAGGCGTGGGCTAACGGCTACGTCAAAGGTTTAAGAGCTAGAGGCGGATTTAAAATAGATATCTATTGGGAAGATGGAAAACTGATAAAGGCCTCTATAACATCGCTTTTAGGTAACCGTTGCAGGATAAGGGTTAATGGTGAAGTTAAGGTAACTTCAGATGGCAATACAGTTGCAGTAAAAAAACCTGAGAGTAATGTGATAGAGTTCGATACACAAGTACACAAAACTTATATCTTAGAATAATCAAAAATATAATTCATAGCTAGATTTAAATCTTTTTTGTGGGGAGGTGGTATTTTAAATGAATCAATTGAGGATTGCGATAATTGGTTCAGGTGCTAGAGCTACATCCTTTGCTCAAAATTTAAAGAAAAAGGGATGATGCAAAAGTAACGGCTGTAGTAGACATAAATCAGCTTCGATTAGATACCTTCTGCGAGAATTTCGAGTTTAATGATGTGATAAAGGCCAACGATTATCATGAAATAATCGATAATATAGATGCAGCTATTGTTACAACACCAGACTTTGCCCATACTGATATAGTAATAGACCTTTTAAATGCAGGCAAAGATGTATTTTGCGAGAAGCCAATGGCAGTCACAGTAGAAGACTGTAAGCGGATGGTTGAAGCAAGGATGCGATCAGGAAAGCTTTTATTTGTCGGCTTTGTACTGCGTTTTACGTGGTTTTTCCGCACCATAAAAGAAATATTGGACGATGGAATTATAGGAGACGTGCTTACAATTTCACACAAAGAGGTATTGGAATCATATCATGCGAGTAGTTATTATAGGCGCTGGCACAGGAAGAAAGAAAACAGTGGAGATATGATTTTAACAAAAAACTGTCATGATTTAGACATCATAACATGGTATGCTGGAGCAAGACCTCAAAAAGTATCAGCATTTGCCAGCAGAACGTTTTTTACGCCAGATAAAAAAAGAGCAAATTACTGCAGCCAGTGTCCTGCAAAAGATGAGTGTCAATTTGCTTATAGGGCATCGGGTTTGCACTTGAGTGATCAAGAAAAAAATAATCCGACAAAATACGGACTGGATTTGTGTGTGTTCAATGAAGATAGTGATATAAACGATACGTATAACGGAATAATTTTGTATGAAAACGGGATACAGGCCAGCTTTGAACTGGTACCCCTATCGGAGATAAGGGAGATTTAAGAGGTGACTTCGCAGATCAAACGATTATTGTCAATAGTTTTCAAGATGGCAGTATACGAGAATATAAGCTAGGCAAGAACATGGATGGACATGGAGGTGGCGACCCTGTAATTCTTGATAGTTTCATAGAGGCAGTATGGGGTGAAAATGTGCAGATAGCAGATGACATGGACGGCTTGTTGAGCACAGCGTTGGCCAATTGTATGAGAATATCTGCCGAGACAGGTAAAACAATAGATTTCGCTATATAAAAAGATTAACAACAAAAAGGGGAGGATTCATTATGATGAAAATCAGTTACTGTTGGCTTTATGCTATAAACAGATATGGATATCCACCGACAATAGACAATGCCATAAAGGCATTGGAAGAGATGCATGACATGGGCTTTAAATATGTGGAAGTAGAAGGTGTCGGGAACGAAAACATGAGGGAAGTATATGAAAACCGCAGGCTCATAAAAGAAAAATGCGATGAACTGGGTTTGAAAATAATAAACTTCTGTCCCATATTACCTGACATAGCAAGCATGAATAAAGAATTAAGGGAAAGGGCATTTGAAGCGTATGAACTCGGGGTTGAGACAGCAAAATACTTTCAAGCCGAGACAGTGCAAACAGATAGCTTTACACCGCCATTAAAGTTTAAAGGAGATATCCCCTATAAAGAGGCTATAAATTATGGTAAGGTGTTTAATGTAGAGATAGACCCTGCCTATGATTGGGAGGAGCACTGGGGCATAATAGTAGAAAGCTATAGGAAGTGCTCAGATATAGCAGAGAAAAATGGTATGAAGTTCTGCCTGGAACCACGTGTAGGAGAGCTGATAAGTAATACAGATGCATTTTTAAGGTTGTATGACCATGTGGGTAGCAAGAATTTTGGTATGGTATTGGATACAGGCCATCAGCATGCCCAGAAAGAGATTCTGCCGCTGAGTGTAGAAAAGGCCGGGAAAAAGATCTTTTACGTACACGTGTCAGACAATGATGGAAGGATAAATGAGCATCTAGCACTAGGAGAAGGTACAATAGATTGGGAAGGCGTTTTTACAGCATTAAAGAAGCATGATTTTAACGGGTATGTAGCGATAGATATTGGTGGTGTTAAGGACCTGAGGGAAAGCTACATATCATCGAAGAATTATCTTGTGAACTTGTTTAAAAAACTGAATATAGAGTATGATGTATAGACTAGGTATCAAATAATACTGAAAAAGGAGCATTCCTGTAATGATTTAAAATGGGCGAAAATGAGCTAAAACGAACTTTGAAAAAATAAGTACCTCCTGATAAAATACAGAGTGTAAGTTCTAGAACTTACCTCGAATTAACTGAAAAAACAGGAGGTACTAAAATGAAGTATACACAAAATGAAAAGATTTTGCAAGTGACAGAAAAAACATTAATCGTAGGAGTGGACATTGCTAAAGAAAAGCATCATGCCAGAGCATTTGACTACAGGGGCGTGGAGTATGGTAGACGCCTGGAATTCAGAAACAACAGAGAAGGTATGGAAAAACTTCTTGCATGGGCAATGGATTTGATGAGAA
>NZ_FQVH01000035.1 GCF_900129075.1 Caldanaerobius fijiensis DSM 17918 | reverse complement strand
GTAGGAGCATATAACATAATGAAAAAGTATCTGCGAAGGATAGGGAGACCTATCACGGCAGTAGTGGGGTTGGACACCCCAGTTGCGTACCGATGGGACTTTCATCGAGGTTTCATCGGGAGCACGAAGCGCGCCAATTCATTGGCGATGTAGTTCACATGGTGAGCCTAATTATGAGGACCATCCTGTAGGATTCAACGCAAATAATGAATATTTTGATGAAGCAGATGTCAGAAGAGCAGCTTACTGGGCAGTATTTTCAGGTGCTTGTGGTCATACTTATGGAAACCACAACATATGGAGCATGAATACTACTTCGGAACCATACTTCCCTATGACGTGGAAAGAAGCGTTATTCAGACCTGGAGCTTCTCAGCTGAAATACTTAAAATCGTTAATAGAAAGCAGACCTTTTTTTGAACGGATCCCCGCACAGGATATTTTGGAAGAAAATTATACTGGAGCACATCATATGAGAGCTACCCGGGGAGAAAGATATGCATTTATATATAGCCCCAGTGGGTTAAAGATAAAAGCAAGATCAGGGATATTAAATGGTACAAAGGTGTTAGCTCAGTGGTATAATCCACGAACAGGCGAATTTTCAAGAATAGGTGAATACGAAAATAAAGGATGTATTGATTTTATGCCTCCTTCAAGAGGAAGAGGAGATGACTGGGTGTTGGTTCTTGACGCTGTATAAACAAATAGATTAACAAATACATGAACGCGGCGCTGTATTGATAGGCGGCATAATAAATCAACTCCTGGCACTAATACGAAATAAGATTTAAAAAATTCTTTTCGCCGTATGTATAAAATTGCTTACTTCAATGCGACTTATATGGCGAAAGGAGGGAAATCGATGGCTGTTACATTTAATCTCAATGGTTCAAGGTTGACCATAGAATACGACGGCGGCGTGGATGAACAGGGCAGAAAAATCGTCTTGAGAGGCAATTACAATATAAAAGCCAGCGCTGCTGATCAGGACGTCATGGATGCGGCTATAACCATCGCCAATCTGCAGAAGTACCCTGTAAGCCAGATTTTAAGGCAAAACACGGGCATACTGACCCAGGAGGCCTAAAAACTAAAAGCGTTTAAAACACCTGAAGGACTTTTGCAGGCCCATCTTAAAATCCTATCAATCTTCCGTAGAAAGAAGGTGAAATCTTGAAAACCCTTATAATGGTGTTTAGAAACTCCATAGGCCGTTTAGTGAGGATAAGCGTAGACAATGTCAGAGACGATATCACCGAAGCCGATATAAAAAACGCGATGGGTACGCTGGTGGCAAAAAACGTCTTTGAAATATCCAATGGCGAATTAAAAGAGCCCATAAGCGCCAGCATCGTCACCACACAGACTCAGGAATTCGATCTCGTGTTGTAAAAATCCAGCCCTGGCATATGCCAGGGTTTTACTTTTAATACTTTATTCGTCAGGAGGTTGTTTTATGGAGGATATATTATCACAGGTGGCAAATCTAGGTTTCCCTATAGTAGTCAGCATATACCTTTTAGTGCGCATTGAAAATAAGCTGGATACCCTTACCCAATCAATAAACGAACTGGCCAGGGTCATCGATACATTGAAGACCTATCCTCTTAATCGTCTCAGTTAAAAGCCGCTCAAAATTTTTAGCAGACTTTTTGGAACCTTCCACTACATCCTCGTGAGACAATTTGCCGCTGCCCTTTCCTGCTGCCAGATTTGCAATAGAAGAAATACCCAGAACCCTTATGCCGCAGTGCCTTGCCACAATAACTTCTGGAACCGTAGACATACCTATGGCATCGGCGCCCAGCCTCTCAAAAGCCCTGATCTCTGCAGGTGTCTCATAAGAAGGCCCTGTCACAGCCATGTAGACGCCTTTTTTTACATCAATGCCCAGATCTCTGGCCGCTTTCTGAGCTATCTCCAGCAACTCGCTATCGTAAGCCTGCGTCATATCGGGGAACCTTGGTCCAAAAACTTCTTCATTTTCGCCTATAAGCGGATTGTTCCCCATCAGGTTTATGTGGTCTTCTATCAACATGATATCCCCCGGCTTAAATGATGGATTTATTCCACCGGAAGCATTGGTCACGATAAGTATCTCTATGCCCAGCAATTTCATAATCCTGATGGGGAAGGTAATTTCGGCAAGGCTATAGCCTTCATAGTAATGAAATCTCCCCCGCATGACCAGGGTGGGAACACCCTCTATCTCATAGACGCCCAATTTACCGGCATGGCCTTTTACGGTTGACACAGGGAAATACGGTATATCGCGATAATCAATGCATTTTACATCCTTTTCTTTTTCCAGAATATCCAGCCCACTCCCCAGTATGAGGCCTATTTTTGGCTTTAAATCAAAACGATCTCTTATATAGTTTGCTGCTGTTCTATACCGTATAATCAATCTAACACCTCCTTCATTTATGTTGACATAATTTATTATACTATTTTTTCAGCAAGCCGTCTTCCTAAAAATTGACACAATATACGTGGCAAAAGGCAGGAGCACCTGCACGAATAACTGTATATATGGCACCAATATTTTAAGGCTTAATTCTATGTGCTCCGTATAGTTTCTGCCATAAATCATGGTAAATGCAATGATAAAAGCACTAAGCGGTACAAGCAAAAACCTATAATCTTTGAAATTAAAGAGCTTTTGTATACTTTCCACACAAGCATAATAAAAAATCGCGACTTTAAAGAAGCCGTTTATCACCAGGATAATAACAACCAGAGCATCCATGTTCTGTATAAAACCAATCCTCACCATGGTAATAGCTATGTACAACGGGAATGATATTCTGGCCGTTTCATTCACGCCTAATATTGATATTATAAATATGTCATTCAATGCTATAACTACAGCTGCAGCTGTGAGAGCAGCGAGGGTCATGCTAAATGCCTTTTGTGGTTTTGACAGCATAGGATATACGGTAGTAAAGGCTATTATTTCCGTAAACGGAAATTCGAGGGTTATCTGAAAAGCGGTTTTCAGCGGGAGCATTATACCATCTTCTAATATAGGTAAAATACTGGAGAAATCCACCTCCTTCGAGGCAATAAATAAAGAATACTGTATAACCAGCAATACCGCGACTATAATAACATATAAAGAAGACATGCGGGCTATGCATTCAATCCCCAGCATTACAGCATAAGTGATCAAAGCTATATACAATAAGGTGATTATAGCAGAAGGGGTAAGAAACAAGATGGCTGTTTTTAATAATTCCATGAAATTTCTTGTGACAACCGCTGTTAAAATCAAAAAAAATACGATATACATAAATGAAATAACGCTGCCCAGGTTTTTACCCCAGATTTTTAATAAATACTCGACCAAACCACACTTATATTCGTAAAACAATCTCGTATACACAAAGGCCACAACTACCGCACCAAGATACGAAAGAATAACAACAATCCAGATATCCTGTTTTGCCTGTATGCCCAATGCAAACAGAACCGCGCTGCCCAATTCAAATATAAAAATGAGGCTAAAAAGCTGCCATGGATAAATCTTTTCTCTATGCATATCTTATTCACCTGAATATAGTGTGACATCAACATATACTAATTATGCAAAATCCATGACAGCAATTGAGGACAATCCTTTGGTCAATCTTTTCTCGAGCGCAATACCCAGTATCCCCCGCTTTTGACTATTTTCTCGCAATTTCCATAGACGTACATCAATTTATCTACAGCTGAAGGGCCTCCTTGCTTTTTCTGTATGACCACATACAACAACCCGCCTTCTCTTAAATGCTCTATGCTTTGCTCTAAAATAGAATGTACCACTTCTTTCCCTGCCCGTATAGGAGGATTTGTCACGATGTAATCAAAAAGCCCTGTGACTTCAGAAAACCCATCGCTTTTAAATATCGTCACATTATCTATTTTATTTGCCTTTGCATTCTTTATAGCTAATTCCACAGCTCTCTGATTTATATCCACCATGGTCACATGAAGTGAGGGATTTATTTTAGCCAGTGATAAGCCTATAGCCCCGTATCCACAGCCCATATCCAGAAGATAACCCGATAAATTTTCAGGCATGGCATTTATCATGAGATCCGACCCTTTATCCACATACAACCTGGAAAATACTCCTTTATCTGTGGTAAAAAAGATTTTATGGCCTTTTACCTCATATTCAAATCTTCGCAATTCATGAGTGGTTGAGGGATTCTCTGAAAAATAGTGCTCCATAATATTTCTCCTTTCTCAAAGTCATACACCTGAAATTTACCGTTTATTATTTGCGTATAAATCCCGTAATTTCCTTGATATTTCAATAAATTCTTTATTTAACTCATCCACATCCGTTGATCGCTTGGGATCTGATAGAAGACCGGAGAGCTGGGCCAGCCTGTTTTCAAGCAACAGTATTTGCTGTTTGATATCTACCCTGCCAGTATCGGCTTTTTTCTGCACGTAATACTCATAACCCCCATCATATACCTTTACTCTCTGATTGTCGATCTCAATTACCTTGCTGGCAAGCCGTTTAATAAAGTACCTGTCATGGGTTACAAAGAGTATAGTCCCATCAAAAGCCTCCAGTGCATCTTCAATGGCTTCCTTTGACTCAATATCCAGGTGGTTTGTCGGCTCATCAAGTACCAACACATTTATATCTGACAAAAGTAATTTGGCAAACACCAGCCTTGCCTTTTCCCCTACACTTAGATCCACCACCTTTTTATTTACATCATCGCCTCTAAACAGCAAACAACTCAAAAAGTTTCTGGCTTGAGCCTGAGGAGCACCTGTATCCAATACATTTTCCAGCACAGTCTTCTCAAAATCCAGTACCTCTAATTGCTGAGCAAAATAACCGATCTTTACATTTTCAGCGGCTTTTATGCTCCCAGAAGACGGCGCTTCCTCCCCTATGAAAATTTTCAGCAGCGTAGTTTTGCCACAGCCGTTTTTACCCAATAACGCAACCTTTTCGCCCTTTTCTATGACAAAATTTGCATCTGAAAACAATAGCTTTTGCCCAAAACTTTTACTTAAATCTATAGCCTCAAAAATATACCTGCTCACATCTTTTCTGTCAACAAAACTCAGATTTATCTTATCCCTTTCTTTTGGCGCTTCTTTTACTTCCAGGTGTTCAAGTCTTTTGGCCATAGCTTTAGCTGTCCTGGCCACCTTTTTCGCCTTACCTCCATAGAAATCCCTTCCCCCACGCTCTTCACTGCTTTCAGGATGCCAGCTTTTTCTTTCCATATTCTGCGATCTTTCCAGGGCTTTCCTCGCCATCTCTTCCAGCCGCTTTTTCTCTTTCTTATATTGTTGATACTCAAACAGTTGCCTCTGAAACTTTTGCTTTTTCTGATGAACATAAAAGCTGTAATTTCCCTTATATTCAATAAGCTTTCCATCATCTATCTCCAGAATCTTATGAACGACCTTATCCAAAAAAGTACCTATCGTGTGAAACGGTCAACACAGTCCCTTTAAAATTCTTTAAGCAGCCTTCCAGCCATTCTATTGAATCTACATCCAGATGATTTGTAGGCTCATCCAGTATCAGGATATCGGGAGATTTTGATAGCTCAACCGCCAGTATTACTTTGGTCTTTTCACCACCGCTCAATACATCTAACCCTTTTTCGAAAACGCCTTTATCCATGTATAACTTTCCCATTAAAGATGTCGCTTCCTCCAAATCAATACCATAGGATTCAAAATATTGCTTAACTGTCATACCTTCTTTAAATACTGGAAATTGAGGAAGGTACCCCACATTGCCTTTAACAACAATATCACCGCTATCCACCTCTTCCAGGCCTAATATGGCTTTTATAAGGGTGGTCTTTCCGGTACCATTAGGTCCAATCAGTCCCATCTTTTCCCCTGCATATATCTTATAATTTATTCCATCTAATAGCTTTCTTGCTCCAAAGGTTTTGGTTAAATTTGCAATATCAATACATACTTTGGCCACTATGCTACAACCTCCGTTCTAACTCTGTCAGACGTTAAAGAAGCGATTGAAAAACCTCCTGAGAGGGCTGTGGATTTCTTCCACAGAAAAGCTCGTCATAGGGTTTGACGGGACAAAGATTATGCCAAGGTTGCCTATGCCGTTTCTGTAATCAGCATATTCCACCGTCCTCGTATTTCCATTTAAATCCTTAACTTCCATCCATATAAAAGTGTAATACATGCTCAGTATATATAGCACATCCTCATCACTGTTTACGTATTCATTATTTATCTTCATTATGGTATCACCGGATTTAAGACCCATCGCCTGAGCAGGAGAGCCTGGAAAGACATCCAGTATCTTTACACCGCTGGTGACCGGCGCAAAAGCAGGTTTACCCTCTTTTTCATGTTTGAGGCCATACAAAATCAAGAGTTCATGGACAACAGGTGCAAACACGGCAGCAACCCACTTTAAAGCCGAATAGTGCGTCGATAAAACGGCCAATAATATTAAAACAGCACTAAAAGCCATGAGCCTGAACGCAGAATCTCTCGTACGCGCCTGAGGAGTCTGGGTGAGGGATATATCCCCATACCCCAGAGCAGCTACAGCCGGAACGATCATATAATTGGCATTAGCACCTGCTACGGATTTTATGATGGGCCACCAATCAGGCATGGCAATGCTGGTCGTACCATGTAAGGGCGCTGTCGTGGCAGACACCGTCAATATGACAAAAGGTATTGGCCAAAACCGCTGAAGACTAAATCCCCCTACTATCCTGCCGTCATCTCTTGTGGTAAAAATAGGCATGCGGCTCTTGTATCCATCCAGCCATATGAGCAAGCTCTCCATAAGATGCAGTATGCCTACCAGAGCCATAAGTCCTGAAACATCCACTTTGGGATAGCCCACCGTGAGGGAGAAAAAGGATATAAGTCCACCTGCATAGGAAAAACAGATATACCTCGGATGAATCAACATAAGTATTAAGGCCAGCATCCATACATACTCTATGCCCGAGCCTTCAACGCTTATCCCCAGTAAAACCATTATAAAGCTGCCTATAAAGCCGCTTAAAAAGCTGAAAAGGATGGCATCTACTACCTGGTCTTTCAGAGGGTAGAGTGTGTTGCCAAAAAGCTCTATCTGTAATTGTGTAGATCTTCTATACTGCAGATACATAAAAATAAAAACCAGCCAGAAAAATGGCTGAAATATCCCAGCTAATACACCATTTAAAACCATCAAAAATAACTTAATAAACACACTTAATTCACCTACATCCTATTTTTTATTTATTTGAGATTCTAATACGTCGATGGCTTTTTTAAGCTGCGTGTCTTTGTCTCTGGGAACAGTTATGGAATTAAATCCTTTAGGCAATTCCACAGTAATATCAGGCATTATTCCTTTACCTTGTATGTTTACCCCATTGGGCGTATAATACCTTGACACCGTGTATTTTAGGGCAGAACCATCGCTAAACTCCTGCATGGTCTGTACAATACCCTTTCCAAAAGTCTTGGTCCCTATTATAGTACCCGCTTTATGGTCCTTTATAGCTCCTGTCAGTATTTCTGAGGCACTGGCACTGCCCTCATTCACCAGAACAGCCAGGGGTTTGCCCAGGTATTTGGCGTCAGAATATTTATACTCTTTATTGCCATACCTATCCTCAGTGTATACAATAACCCCCTTGGGCAAAAGGGTATCTGCTATTTTTACACTTATCTCTAGTAACCCACCGGGATTATCCCTGAGGTCCAATATAAGTGCCTTCATGCCCTGAGCATTTAATTTATCCAGTTCGCTTTTAAATTGATCATAGGTATGCTCGTCAAACATGGACATTCTTAAATAACCTATCTTATCCTGTAGCATCTCCCCCCTAACTGTCTTAAGCGTTATGGTTTCTCGCTTTATTTTTATAGTAACAGGTTTTGTCTGACCTGCCTTAAGCACTGTTATGGTCACGTATGTGCCTGCAGGTCCTTTCATAAGGGAAACAGCTTTGTCCATGTCTTTTCCACTCACTTTGTGACCATTGACCTCAAGTATCTTGTCATTGGTTTTAAGCCCCGCTTTTGCCCCTGGCGTATCTTTATCAATAGGAGATACTACCACCAGGTTGCCTTCTTTATCAGCGCTAACCACAATACCTATACCTGCATAAGAACCAGCAGTTTGCTCCATAAATTCTTTAAATTCAGCTGGGGTCATATACACGGTATACGGATCATTGAGAGCCGAAGCCATCCCTTTGTAGGCACCGTCCATCAGCACTTCAGGTTTTACCTTATCGACGTAATTCTGCATAAGTATATCCTTTATGGCTAACAATTTGGCCACTTCACGGTATTGCTCAAAATCCCTTCTGGATATAATAACACTGCCGCCGGGTAGTACAATAGAGAAAAAATCTGTTATAAAAAATGTGACAACAGCCGTTATCAAAACAAGCAGTATGGCGCCTGGTAATTTTTTGCGTTTTGACATCTCACCAACTCCATTCAAGTAAATTACCTTAATAATTTATGCAGTATGATAGCTTTTTACTACTTGAGCCAATCCATAGGATTGACCGGCACCCCATCTTTTCTCACCTCAAAGTGAAGATGAGGACCTGTGGACAAACCAGTACTTCCAGACTTTGCAATTGCCTGACCCCTTTTGACCATATCCCCTTCTTTAACAAGCAATGAAGAATTATGGCCGTATAAAGTGCTTATACCATCTCCGTGGTCTATTACCACAGCATTGCCATAGCCTCCAAACCAGCCCGCATATATAACCCTTCCGTCTGCCGATGCAACCACTGTACTGCCATAAGAAGTCCCTATGTCAATACCCGTATGCATCCTCTCCACTTTCAAAATAGGATGATACCTGGGTCCAAATGGATCCGTTATATCATAAACGCCAGGAACAGGCCAGCCCAGCTTTCCACCTGCAAATCTAACGGCGTTTTTTCTCTGCGCTGCTTGTTCCTGCAATTTTTTTATTATAGCTGTAAGCTGTTCAGACTCATTAGATAAATCCTCAATCTGGGATTTATAGGTTTGCTCTTGCATGTTCAACTTTCTCAATATACCGGATCGCGATGCCAGCTGTATGCTTATCTCCTTCTTTCTGCGTTCAATGGCATTTTTAACGCTCGCAACTTCATTTCGCTGTTTTATAAGTTCCTGTTTCTGGCGAGCTATATCCTCCTTTTGCATAGTTATCTGGCTTATAAGGTCTTTATCGTATTTTATAAGGCGTTTCATTATCTCGTAGCGGGATAAAAAATCTAGAAAATTATTTGAATCCAGCAAAACTCCAACATAACCCATAGGGCCGCTCTTATACATAGCTACAACGCGTTTTTTGAAAATCTCATTTTCATCATTCAACCTTTTTTGTGCCGCGTCAAGCTCCTCACTTTTTATTTTTATACTTGCTTCTAGCTTGGATAGCTGCTTCTGTGCCTTGTTGAGCTGCTCCTGAGATTGTACAAGATTTTGTTGAATGATGGCCAACTGGTTTTGCAGATCCGCTTTTTCCCGCCGAATATCATTTAGTTGTTTTTTCTTTTCCTCAATGCTCTTTTGGACATTTTGCAGCTGCTCCTTTTTCTGCTGCAAATCATCAGCATAGCCGATAGGCGAAAAAGCGCTATAAAACGCCAAAGATAAAATCAGCAACAAAGCAGTGCTTAGATACCAGCGCGATCTTACAAGGTGATTCAACTCAATACCCCCTTGAAGTAAAAAATTACACCCTTAAAAACTTCCTTACAGACAAGCCGCTTCCCATCACGCCTATAACGCATCCCAATCCCATGAATAACTTTGCTATATAAGGCAGCAATCTATTGTAAGGGATCAGAGAGAAGATCACCAGCTGGTTATTTAAGGCATCTGTAAGGTAGTAATAAGCATATCCTACGATGACGATAGCTATAAAAGATCCTATTACGCCTAATAAAAAGCCTTCAATCATAAAAGGCCACCTTATAAACCAGTCGGTAGCGCCAACATATTTCATGATGTTTATTTCTCTTCTTCGGGCGTAAACAGCTAATTTTATGGTATTAGAAATAAGTATGATGCTTACGAATACCAATGTACCTATGAGCACGATGCCAATTATCCTCACTATGTTTGTAATTTTAAGTAGCTTGTCCACCACATCTCTGCCATAATTGACCTCTGTAACCCCTTTTATCCTGGAAATAGCAGCCGCTACCGATTTTATCTTGTATGGTTCGGTTATATTCACGATAAACGATTGTGGCAATGGATTATCTTTTTCCAAGCCATTGAGCAGGTAGGCATTTTTGCCCAGCTGCTTTTTGTAATTTTCCAGTGCCTGCTGCTTAGACTCATATTTTACACTTTTCACTCCATCCACTTGGCTTATCTGATTTTTAATGGCGTTTACATCATCTCCTTTGATATTATCCTGTATATATGCCCTTAAAACCAGTTCCGATTCCACCTGAGACGCTATATAATCCACATTCATTACAAGAGCTGTAAACACTCCCAAAACCACCAGTGATACAACAACAGCAGTTATAGCGGCCACCGCCATAGCCCTATTTCTCCATAGATTCACCATGCCCTCGCTTATGAAATACTTAATTCTTCTATATATCATATGTCATACGCTCCCTTTATCTGGTCCTTGACTATATTGCCTTTGACAAGGGTAACAACCCTTTTTCTCATCCTATCCACTATATCTTTGGCATGGGTTACCATGAGCACGGTGGTTCCTCTTCTGTTTATGTCATTGATGATCTGCATAATCGCCCACGAATTGTCCGGGTCCAGATTGCCTGTGGGCTCATCAGCGATGAGTATAAGCGGCTTATTGACCACTGCCCTGGCAAGGCTCACTCGCTGCTGCTCTCCACCGGATAACTGGTGCGGATAGCTGTTAGCTTTATCTACAAGGCCTACCATATCCAGTACCGAGTAAATATGTTTTTTAACATCTTTAATTGGATTTCCCGCCACCAGCATAGCAAATTCGATGTTTTCGTATACCGTCTTATTGGGTAGCAGCCTGAAGTCCTGAAATACCACCCCTATATTTCTTCTGTGATGAGGTATTTTAGACCTCTTTAATCGGCTGATATCCTCACCGTTTACGATTATCTGCCCCGTAGTAGGCTCTTCTTCTTTTAGCAAAAGCTTTATAAGCGTAGATTTCCCAGCACCGCTGGAACCCACTACAAACACAAACTCACCCTTGTTTATGCTCAAATTGATATTAGAAAGCGCAATAACGCCGTTTGGATATACCTTGGAAACACCGATTAACTCTACCATCATTAAAACAACTCCTTAAGTATCCGTAAGCGCATATTTTTCCATAAACTTTATGTATTCGTCAAACATAAGCGCGATTTTTAAGATAACCGCATCGTCAAAATCCCTCAAATCAAGACCTAACAACCTCTGAATTTTGTCCAGGCGATACACCAGCGTGTTCCTGTGAATATACAGGTTTCTGGAAGCCTCGCTTATGTTGAGATTGCTCTCAAAAAACTTTAAAGCTGTATCATACAATTCTTTATCTTCCAGAAAATCTTTTTTGTTTTTAAATATCTCATTTAAATAAGCTTTCTCAATTTCTATAGGTATCTGACTTATCAAACGCTTTAGCCCCAGCTGTTCATAATCCAATATCTTGTTTTTGTCTTCGAATATTTCCCCAAGGACCATAGCTGTCTCAGCCCTTTTATATATCTTTCTTAAATCGTATAGGCTCTTGCTTATGCCGCCTATAGCAACCTTTACTTTTTCATATAATTCTGCAATTAGCGTATCTAAAATAGACATGGCCACCTTTTGGGGGCTGTCGCCGTTTTCTTCCACACTCTTTATGAGAAGCACTTTGTCCGTATCGATATCTATAAGGATTTCCGATGCTTCATCGGGAAACATTTGTTTCAGAATCTCTCTTACCTCTTCAAATGAAGAATTCATCTTGACGAGTATAACCATCCTATCTTTGATAACAGGTACCTCGGTCTTTTCTGCGGCCTTTTCTATATTTATATCGCGCCCCTCTATAATATTGCGAAAAATACTTAACCTGTTTGTATCTGTCTTGTTAAAGCCTATGATCATCTGCTCGATGAGCCCTATATATTTCTGCACCTCCGGAGATAATCCTTTCATAGCAATGCAACACAAAAATTTTCCGTTCATTCTTACACTTTTATAAATCCAGTTGTTTATAACAAAAAAATTGTCGTACTCAAAAAAATCCTCAAAATTCGCTATAGGTATAGAAGTGCCTTCGCTGCTGCCCACAATGCATTTTCCTTCAGCATCGTATATATTAAAAGGCAGACCTACAATATCCATAACCTTTTCGTATACACTTTTGTATATATCCACAGAAATCAACCCCTAATACATAGTATACTATATTAATGACAAAGAAAAAAGCAGAAATAATATCTATATAATTATTTCTGCTTTTCATTTGAAAATCCTTCTTTAATTTAACTTATCTGTTCAAAATAGATTTTTCCGTCTCCTTGTCAAACAGATGTATCTTATTCATATCAAAGGCTATCTTCTGCATATCCCCTTCTTTTGCCTTGCTTCTGGGATCAACGCGAGCTATAATCTGCTGACCTTTTAGATCCATGTAAAGGAACGTCTCTGCACCTAAAAGCTCTACTACTTCGACCTTTGCATCAATAACAGCTCCTGGATTGGCGCTTATGAACACTTCCTCATCGTGGATATCCTCAGGCCTGATGCCCAGCACAACCTCCTTGCCTATATATGACCTGTTGACGAGCTTTTTAACCTTTCCATCAGGCAACTTCAGAGAAAAACCTTTAAACTCCGCATAGACCTCAGAGTTCTTCTCTACCAACCTTACGTCTATGAAATTCATCTGCGGACTTCCGATGAATCCGGCCACAAACATGTTGGCAGGATAATCGTATATGGTCTGCGGCGTATCCACCTGCTGTATAACCCCGTCTTTCATGACGACGATTCTGTCGCCCATTGTCATGGCCTCTGTCTGATCGTGAGTTACGTATATAAATGTGGTCTGAAGTCTCTCATGAAGCTTACTGATCTCTGTCCTCATCTGAACTCTTAATTTTGCGTCCAGGTTTGACAAGGGCTCGTCCATCAAGAAGACCTTGGGTTCACGCACAATAGCACGGCCTAATGCCACCCTCTGCCTCTGACCTCCTGAAAGGGCCTTAGGCTTTCTATCCAACAGGTGCTCAATATCAAGTATCCTCGCCGCTTCTCTTACCCTCTTATCTATCTCAGCCCTTGGCATTTTTCTCAGCTTAAGTCCAAACGCCATATTGTCATACACCGTCATATGAGGGTACAGCGCGTAGTTCTGGAAAACCATCGCGATATCCCTATCTTTAGGCGGAACGTCATTGACCAATCTATCGCCAATATACAGTTCACCCTCTGTAATTTCTTCAAGGCCTGCTACCATCCTCAACGTAGTAGATTTTCCGCAACCTGATGGTCCGACTAATACTATAAACTCTTTATCCTTTATCTCCAGATTGAAGTTATCGACAGCCTTTACTCCGCCTTGGTAGACCTTAGAAACGTTCTTTAAGATAACCTGTGCCATAATTCTTCCTCCAATCATTAGTGTATTAACGTTTACAAACGTTACAGGTATATTATAATATAAATTGTCGAAAATTTATATTATGTATACTATACATAGTTTTATATCATTTTTTGTTAAAAAACGATATACTCTTCTTCCCTTTAATTTATGTTTGACTTAAAGTAACAACTCTGGTATATTAGAATAAAATATAATATTGAAGACATAACAGATAGAGGCGCGCTGTTTATGAGTACTGTATGGGAGATGGGAGAAGTCGATGAACTGCAGAAAAGGAAACAGCGCCGAAGGGCCGGTATTCTCCGTACCGGTGACCTGGTCAGTATGTGAACAACATGCTGACTGTCATCAGCGATGATGGAGAGCTATCTGGTTTATAGTCGTGATGTCTATAATGCCAGCTAG
Source organism: Caldanaerobius fijiensis DSM 17918 (assembly GCF_900129075.1). Taxonomy (NCBI): domain Bacteria; kingdom Bacillati; phylum Bacillota; class Clostridia; order Thermoanaerobacterales; family Thermoanaerobacteraceae; genus Caldanaerobius; species Caldanaerobius fijiensis. The sequence continues at coordinate 10,925 of NZ_FQVH01000035.1, read as the reverse complement.
TTATTCCACATAACTAGATTTTTTTATAACTATTTTTATAGGAGGTATTTTAATGAAGAAAAACGTAGCTATAGTCGGTGCCACAGGACTTGTCGGAAGGACTTTTCTCAAGGTACTGGAAGAGCGCAATTTCCCCATCGAAAATCTGTACCTCTTTGCGTCTAAAAAATCAGCAGGTACAAAGATAAACTTCAAAGGCACAGACTATGTAGTAGAAGAACTAACAGAGAATTCTTTTGACCGCCCTATTGATATTGCGCTATTTTCTGCTGGGGCCAGCGTAAGCCTGAAGTTTGCGCCTATAGCAGCATCAAAGGGAGTCGTGGTCATAGATAATAGCAGTGCATGGAGAATGGATGACAGCGTACCCCTCGTAGTACCTGAGGTAAATCCTCAAGACGTTGGATGGAACAAAGGAATCATCGCAAATCCCAATTGTTCCACGATACAGATGGTGGTGGCCTTAAAACCCTTACATGATGCATTTAAGATAAAGAGGATCGTGGTATCTACGTACCAGGCGGTTTCCGGTTCTGGCAAAAAAGGTGTTGATGATCTCAGGAGGACATTAAACGGTGAACAGCCACAGTTTTATCCGCATCCCATAGCCAACAATTGCTTGCCACATATAGATGTATTCCTGGATAATGGCTACACCAAGGAAGAGATGAAAATGGTCAACGAAACCAAGAAGATCATGGGCGACAGCAGTATAAAGGTAACCGCTACTACAGTCAGGGTCCCCGTTGAAAATAGCCACAGCGAATCAGTCAACGTGGAATTTGAAAAGCCCTTTGAGCTATCTCAGGTATTCGACATCCTGTCAAAGGCCCCCGGTGTCATCGTCATGGATAAACCACAAGAGAATGTATATCCACTGGCAACCATTGCATCTGGGCACGACGAAGTCTATGTTGGCAGGATAAGAAGAGATGAAACCGTGGAAAACGGCCTGAACCTGTGGATAGTAGCAGATAACATAAGAAAGGGCGCCGCAACCAACGCCGTCCAGATAGCCGAATTGTTGTTATAAATGAAAGGAGTGGTACAATGCCCATATTTAAAGGATCGGGAGTGGCCATAGTTACGCCCTTTACCGAGGATGGGGTAAACTATGACAAATTGGGAGAGTTGCTGGAATGGCATATAGAAAATCATACAGACGCCATAATCATATGCGGTACTACCGGAGAAGCATCTACTATGACCGATGAAGAGCGAAAGGGCGCTATCAAGTACACCGTTGAAAAAGTCGCAGGGAGAATACCCGTCATAGCGGGAACCGGGTCTAACGACACCGCTCACTCTATTGAACTCAGCAAATACGCTGAAAGCGTAGGCGCCGACGCCCTCCTGTGCATAACGCCCTATTACAACAAGACGACTCAAAAAGGTTTGGTAGCTCATTTCACCGCTATAGCCGATAGTGTAAACATACCCATCATTATATACAACGTGCCTTCAAGGACCGGTATGAACATAACGCCTGAAACGCTCTGCACCTTATCAAACCATCCCAATATAAGGGGCGTAAAAGAAGCCAGCGGCAATATAAGCCAGGTGGCTGAAATCGCCAGATTGTGCAGAGACAAGCTGGACATATATTCTGGCAATGACGATCAGGTCGTACCAATCCTATCGCTGGGCGGAGTAGGCGTTATATCCGTTACAGCCAATATTCTTCCTGCAAAGGTACACGAAATGGTGGAAAAATACTTAAGCGGCGATGTGGAGGGCGCAAGAGAGCTTCAGCTGGAACTTAATCCTTTAAATAACATCCTGTTCATAGAGACAAACCCCATACCTGTAAAAACCGCCATGAACATGATGGGCATGGGCGTAGGCAAACTCAGACTCCCGCTGGTAGACATGGAGGATAATCACAAAGAGATGTTGAGGCAAATGTTAAAGAAATATGGCTTGCTGTAAAGCCATGATATAGAAAGGTGAATAAAATGATAAGGTTGATACTACATGGATGTAACGGAAAAATGGGGAAAAACGTGATAGATGCCGTCAAAAACAGCAGTAAATTTACAATAGTGGCAGGTGTCGACAAAATAAACTCAAAACAGGACTTCCCAGTCTATAGTAGATTAAAGGAGGTTAAAGAGCCTGCCGATGTGGTCATAGACTTTTCGTTCCACACAGCCATACCGCAACTCGTAGAGGATGCCGCAGAACTAAACCTCCCTGTAGTAATAGCTACTACAGGGCTGGACGCAAAAGAGGAAGCCCTCGTCCTTGAAAAATCGGCTCAGATACCCATATTTATGTCAGCAAACATGTCCTTAGGCATAAACCTTCTTGTAAAGCTGGTGACACAGGCGGCAAAAGTACTCTACGAAAACAGTGACATAGAAATTATAGAAAAACATCACAATCAAAAGCTGGACGCTCCCAGCGGCACCGCCCTCATGATCGCAAAAGCTATCAACGACACCCTCGGCAACACATTCAATTTTACTTATGGTAGAAATCCATCAAGCGGCAAAAGGGAAAAAAATGAGCTGGGCATACACGCCATAAGAGGAGGTACTATAGTAGGAGAACATGAAGTGATCTTTGCAGGCCGCGACGAGGTCCTTGAAATCAAACACACAGCACAATCCAGAGCGGTGTTCGCTGAAGGCGCATTAAAGGCCGCTGAATTTATCATCGGAAAGCAGCCAAAATTATATTCAATGAAAGACTTATTAGAGGAAGGATGAAAGCATGAGCACACAAGATGAATTCTTAAATGATCCTTATCAGATCGCCCGATACATAAAAAACGCCAAAAAGTCCACACCGGTCAAGGTGTATGTAGAAGGCAACCTTGATAAAAACACCTTTACAGATTTTAAAGGCTTCGGGTATGGCCCTTTCTGGGTATTATTCGGAGAATACGACATCATCAAAGAATACCTGGAAAAATATAAAAACCTCATCAAAGATTATGTCATCGAAAATGACAGAAGAAATTCAGCCATACCACTTCTGGATATCAAGAATCTGGAGGCGAGGATAGAGCCCGGTGCCATCATCAGAGATATGGTAAAAATCGGGAAAAATGCTGTTATAATGATGGGGGCCGTCATCAATATAGGTGCTGAGATCGGTGAAAACTCCATGATCGACATGAACGCGGTCATAGGTGCAAGGGCTAAAATAGGAAAGAACGTCCACGTAGGCGCAGGAAGCGTTGTGGCAGGTGTATTAGAACCTCCCAGCAGCGTGCCTGTTGTCGTCGAAGACGGCGTATTAATAGGAGCCAATGCAGTGGTATTAGAAGGCGTTCATATAGGCGAAAAAGCGGTAGTAGCTGCAGGCTCGGTAGTCATAGAAGATGTACCCCCAGGAATGGTCGTCGCAGGTGTGCCTGCCAAGATCGTCAAAAGCGTAGACGATAAGACCAGAGATAAAACAAAACTCCTGGATGATTTAAGAGGCTAAAAATCTAAGCGTAAGCCTTTTGCGCGATGCTGCTAAGGCTTACGCTTATCTGTTATTCATCATTTTCTTTTACTTTGTTTCCATTATCGACCTTTTCCATCTTTGAAATGGATACCTCGTACGCTGTCTTTGTTACAACCTCATCCTCTGATATCCTTTTTTGATATTCCCTGCTTTGAATCCTTCCCCACAATCTTATCCTGTCACCCACTTTTAACTTTTCGCTATAGCGGGCATTTCTACCCCAAGCGATCACAGGTATATAATCAGATTTCCTGTAAGCCCTGTTTACAGCTATCAACAAATCAGTGATTTCCCTGCCAAAAGGCGTAGACCTGTAAACAGGTTTTTTACATATATATCCGTCTATAAATATTTCATTGGGATTTTTAACCACTTCGTCGTCACCTATCACTTTTAAATCCCTCACGAATACCGTAAGCACCAGATGCCTTTTGCCGTCTTCAGTCGTCCTGTTATAAGACCTGAGCTGTCCCTCTATTTTAAGCCGCGCACCTTTTTTTATGTCCATGCCGGGTATGAGCCTCTCCGATATGGTCAAAGGCAATAAATCCTTGCTCTCACTCAACCTTGGAACCTCTATGGTGGTCTGATAAAAGACCTCCCCAAACAACTCATAACCGTACTCAAGATCCGAAATGATCTTGCCTACAATATTTACAACATTATTTGCCAGCTGGTTGGCCATTTTCCTCTCCCCTTCAATCTTAAGTTCTCTATATAAATATATTGTTTCAATAAAAAAATATGATTATTAACTGTAAAGGGCGTCAAATATTGCCTCACCTGCACCATGTTCTGCCTTGCCACCCATCAAGAGAATCATGTCGTTTTCAAAAGCGTTTTCAATAGCGCATCGCAAAGAATCGCCCATATTATTGAAAAATACTTCTTTCCCATCCTTATTAATATTTTCACTTTGTTTAATATCTGAAGATATAAAAATCACTTTTTTTATATCCAAAGCATCGCACCAGTTTTCTATAGAATTTTTCATCTCATCGTTAAATCCGCTATCCTCTATCAGCTGACACACCACAATAAGCTTGTTGTAATCAATAAACTGCAATGATTCGAAAACCTTTTCTAAGCTATATATATTCATACACCTATTATCAATTATAGTAAAACGGTTATCGTACACCACTTCCATATTGTGTTTAATCGTTAGCTTCTTTAAAGATCTCCTGACATCACAAATATCTTTGTCCATGAAGATTGATGCAGTAATAGCTGCCAATGCATTGTACACGTGAAAATTCCCTACCATTTTTAATTCAAAAGGATATTCAAAAGGTTCTATCAGCCTTCCTGAAAAAGTCACCACATTTCTCTGCAAACAATAAATAAATCTGGTACTCTCACGTGTACACGATAAACTTGATGCGGTAATAGTTGATTTGCCATTTAAACCAAATGTGATTACTGGTGTGGAATTGTTCACTGCCAATATATCCAGTAAAATTTTATCATCAGCGTTGGCTATAAACAACCTATCTGCTGGTATACCTTTTATCAATTCTTTTAACCTGCCATTTATCAGCGATGAATCATATGAATTAAGAAAAATATAAACGTTGTTATTGTAAAAAACATCTTCCTGTATCATATTGACGTCGGTTATCTCATTTATGACAGGAGTTTTAGACTTACATATCGCTTTTATCATGTTAGAAGTAGTCGATTTACCTAAAATGCCCATAATAGCCAGATTTAAATCCACAGTCATCAACTCCTTCAAGCTAGTATTATTATGTTAATCCAAGCAGGTTTTATTTATGTATAAAAATAACAGCAGGATAACCTGCTGTCGAATATAAAAACTTCATTTTATATTTCTTATGGGGCTCAATTTTATGGCACAGCCTCCATTGGTTTTTAGCTGTATATTTAGCACATCAGAAATGGTAACCTCTCGCCTCTCATGAATTATCTGTGAAGGTGTATCGCCGTCCTCATATATATCTGCAGCATATTTAACTCCATGGTCCAGAAAATTCAGCGGTATGCTTGTGACCCTGGATGTGTTGCCACCGCAGATTGAACCTATAAACCAGTTATCGCCGTACCTTCTCGCTATTGTCACAAATCGGCCTGGATAACCTTCTATAAGTTTGGTGTCATCCCATGTGGCAGGACACGCCTTCAAAAACTCTATAGCGTCGCCAATGCTTTCATAGGATTCGGGCTTATCGGCCAGATGCTGAATATTGGACTCAAAAATTACGGACAAGGCAGTCTGGTGAGCCCAGGTAGTTTGATTCCTGTTCTGAGAATAGGTGACAGGAGTATAATCCATGGGGCCTATCGCATTGCGCGTAAAAGGCACTGTGCAATTGTGCTCTGCCGTAGGGCCATCAGACCATTTGTAGTACTCAGCTCCCAGAATCCCTTCCCTTGTCATAATATGCGGCCATCTGCGGCGCTCGCCAGCAGGCTTTGTAGCGCCGTGATATACCACCATAAGGCGGTACCTCTCCGCAGCCTTAGCTATTTTATCGTACACCTGAATCCTTTCCTGGCTATCACTTTCGAAAAAGTCTACTTTGATCCCTTTTACACCCAGCCCTGCAAGCCATGATAGCTTGTCGTGCAATTCATCATCTGTTTGCAACTCTTTATAATGATACCATACGAATATCCCGATATCTTTATTCTTCGCGTAATCTACCAGCTGAGGCAACCACTCAGGCTTCCAGCCAGCGTCACAAAGGTAGTATTCCCATCCCATTCTATGCGCAAAATCCACGTATTTAACCTGGGTCTCATAATCCTCGGTGCTGTCGCCGGACCACCAGGACCACGCGGAACGACCTGGTTTAATCCATGAGGTGTCAGCTATTTCACAGTCAGGACTCAGATTTTCGATCAAAGTGGATTCTACTATATCAGCGAGAGAACCGATTATAGCAACCCTCCACGGCGTATAAAAAGGCCGATTACTCATAACCACATTTTTTTGGTCAGGGGCAAAAGTCACTTTTAGCAATTTTTTCTCACTATCTCCTTGAATATGCGACCCACAATAATCCCCATAAACCGATGCCTCTGAGATGAGAACCCAGTTTTCCTTATTATTGAGCAGTACAGGCATTCCAAAATTTCCAGCCAAAAGTTCTTCATAGGAGCGCTTGTTGTAAAAACCCTCATAGTGAGGTACAAAGTCTTGAGCCCATCCGATCGTGCATTCAGGAATTGTGAATGCACTGGCCTCAAAAGCTATATTTATAGGCCCTTCTCCGGGAATATGATAGCGAAAAGCTATGCCATCATTGTAGGCGCGGATTATAAGGTATAGTATATGTAATTTCTTTTTAAATTTCAGGATGAGTTCATTTCCACAATTTTTATATACCGACTTTTTGCCCCTACCATAGGATAAGATTCGCAAATAGTTTTATGCGAAAATGAGATGGGTGTCAAACCTGATGTAAAGTCTGCAACACTGGTAATTATGCCCAGAGGTGAATTCTCAAATATTACCTGGCCATTTCTGGCAACAGAGTACTCCAGGTTTCCGCTATCATAAAGCATAACCTTTACAGCAATATTGCTGTCAGGCGATTTCAGATCCCATACCTGGACCGGCGAATTATTTGATAACATAATCGTCTCCCCCTCTTATTTGATAATTTTTAACTTTATATACGGATTATTTCTTTTTCTATATTATTATAATATAAGCATCTGTGCTTTTTTCAATGAAATTTAGCACATCATCAATCAAATTATTAATGTATCTCTTGGCTAAATAGTCGTCCCCTTATCTCTTCTTCCAGTTCCACCAATGCTTTAACGACCTTCTGGATTGTACCAACTTCCTGCCTTTTTCTCTATATCTTCAAAAGCATAGTCCAGCGGAAGGGCATCTTTGTATGGCCTTTTACTAACGATGGCATCAAAACTGTCAGCAACAGCAATTATTTGTCCTTCCAGTGGTATGTCATTTTCTGAAAGTCCTTCTGGATATCCACTACCGTCCCATCTTTCATGATGTGTAAGTGCTATAGTAGCTGCTTTTTCCAGTATACTCGAAGAGCTTCCCGAAAGAATTTCATATCCTATAGTTGTATGTTTTTTCATGATCTCCCATTCCTCATCATCGAGCTTGGCTGGCTTTAAAAGTATTCTATCTGGTATCCCGATTTTGCCTATATCGTGAAAAGGAGCGGCAAATTCGATTTCCGCCACATCTACCGCACTTAACCCAAGCTTTTCTGCGAGCTGCCCTGCAAGCCAGCCTACTCTCAACGTGTGTTCGTGAGTTTCATCATCCCGGTATTCAGAAATCAACTGAAGTTTCGTAAAAAGTTCCATTATAAGCTGTTCATTTCGCTGTTGCAATTCTTTAACCGTTTCGTTTAATTGTCGAAGGTCTTCGAATATAACCATTTGGAAATACCGCTTACTTTTATAAAAGTTGACAACTTTCAAAGCCAGTTTCAACCGCGTTTCCAATTCTTTTAGATTCACGGGTTTAGTCAATAAATCGTCGGCTCCTGCACCGGCTGCTTCATCCATAGCTTTTTCATCTGTAAGAGCTGTTAACATCAATACCACGACGGGATAGTTGCGCTCTCGAATCTCCCGGGTTGCTTCTATACCATCCATAACAGGCATTGATATGTCCATCAGCACTACATCAACAGGAATTTTTTCAAGTTTATCCAATGCTTCCTTCCCATTAGCAGCTTCCACAACCCCATATCCCAGATATTTCAGATATTTCACTATAAAACTTCTGCTGCTTACTTCATCGTCCACAACCATTATCCTTGCCATTTTAATTCACCTCCAGTTAACACAAAAACAATCGCAATCGCCATATTGCTATAGAACATTTTTCTTATTCTTCTCATAAACGTAGCTATAATTTCAGGATCTCCTTGAACCAGCAAAACAAAGGTGTCATAAAGAAGGAAATCGCGTTCATCCACCATTTCCAGTCCTTTTGCCATGATTTCTCTATCCAACAGCGCTTTGATAAATGACTTCACCTGTTCCAGATGAATTTTCACCTTCTCATCATCATCATACACTAAAAGCAATTTATCACCAAGTAAAATCTTAAGCCTTGAAGCAAGTTCTCCGATGTCTATTTCTAGTCCCATAAGGTATGTATCAGTTTTTTCTATTTTCCCGCCTACATATAACACGAGTTTACTTCTATTCAGAGCTTCTTCCCCTCTTAACCGGTATAAAAGCTCATCTCCACCGATATCCGGCAGTCTCAGACCTGTGATAACGAGATCAGGTGAATGCTCAAGGGCTTTTAAATATCCTTCTTGTCCTGTTAACGCCTCTACCACCGTATAATCTGACACTATTTTCCTTAGAAGTCTTCTGGTTGATTCATCTGGCTCTATTAAAAGTACGTTCACATGTTCCTTATTTTCGTAATGAGACGGGCGGTAGACTCTAGGAATTTCAATATGGAAAGTTGTGCCTTCCCCTACATTACTTATAAATGTGATTTTACCTTTCAGAAGATCGACAAATTTTTTTACTATCGCCAGTCCCAATCCAGATCCACCTGATTCCCCACTAACAAACGGTTCAAAAATTTTTTCTTGCAGTTCCAAGGGAATTCCACTTCCAGTATCACTCACTTCTATTATGATGCGATCACCTCTCACCTGAAGAAATCCTTTTATTTCTCCGCATCCTGTGTATTTCACCGCGTTACTCAAAAGATTTGAAAGAATCGTTGATATTATCCTGAAATCTCCAGAAAAAGGTTCTTCTCCCTGGAAGTGAAAATCAAAATGAAGCCCTTTCTGTTGAGCAAGCAATTCGTATTCTTTCATAATTTGTTTAAACATTTCAAAACGCACCGGTTCCACTTTTACATAGAATCCTTCCGTCTCGATTCTTGAAAGATCAAGCAGGTTATTTATAAGTTGTGTCGCCCGTTTCACAGCTGATTCTATCTCTTCTAACAGTTCTGAAAGGTGAGAAACATCGCCATAAACTCCCAGTTTCGCTAATTGAAGATTGCCCTGTATAACGTTGAGAGGTGTTTTTAATTCGTGTGATATGGACCTCATGAATGTTAGACGGTAATTCGAAACTTCTTTAAGCTCACTGTAAAGCCTTTCGATCTTCTCACTGTCCTCAATCTGTAATAATTTGAAAGCAACATCATTCAAAAGTTCATGTAAAAGTCTTTTTGTAAAGGGATCATCCACCTTTAAAAAAATCGTTACTGTTCTATAATCTAGCCGTTCGAAACCTGTATAATCAAAAGGAACATCTGGAAGCATCTTAAGGTTCTTGTATAACAACCTGTCCTTATTAAAGACAGCAAGGTTAACTTCTGGATGTTTGGTGACATCCTCCCTCCACCGAGGTGGAGAGCATCCCCAGATCAAGCACCTTCTGTATCGTTCTCGGCCTATGGGGTTTGCCATAGATGCATTACCGTCGATACAAACAGTAGCCAATCTCGGGTACCTCTATCGGATTGACTTTCTGTGTCACAGAAAGTATCTCGATAATCGGGGTCATATGGCTATCGCTTGCGCAACAGCTGCGCTGTCCATATACCTTCTATGCCTCTCGTTCAACACCTTCTTTATCGCTTCATGTCTTCTCTTCTTGTTGTATCTATATCTCTCTATTATCTCTTCTATTTCCTTATCTTCCGCCCGCGCCCTTATGTTTATTGCACCCACGTGATCCGCGTCATCTTCATATCCGCAGCATGTGCATTTGAATCGCTTTCCATCTCTGCTCTTTTTATCGACGTTGTGGCATACAGGGCATTCCTGTGATGTATACGCAGGTTCAACTCCAATATGGTCTTTTCCATGCCACTCCAACGCTTCCTGCAGCTTTTTCAATAACTGCCCTCTTGCCCAGTTGGAATCTCTCCTGTTGCTTCTTCTGCCGCGGTCGAATTCCAGTATGTTTAAGTCTTCCATGGACACGAGCACCTTCCTGTTTTTTATGTCGTTCATGAAGTTTTTGACCGCAAGGGTTATTTCCTTCTTCACGGCATGTTCATAAGACCTCAGAACACGGTTCAGGGCCTTCCTGCCTTGTAGCATCCTGTTAATATTGCCTATCTTCTCCCTCAATCTCTGCTTCCTTTCTTCAGATGTTTCTTTCTTCAGCCTCTTTCTGTATTTCCGCATCAACACTCTCAACTTGCTCCTGTTGCTCAATTTGGGCAACACTGCTCTATCGTACTTCTCTATCATCTGCTTGAAACTTCCGTACGTTTTGTTCTCCGATGTGTGCAGCAGTTCCGTTTCTCCCACATCCACTCCTATGATCTCATCGTACTTGTACTCCTGAGTCTTCTTTGTTACCGGTACGCTTACTTTTATAAGGCCGGATTTTAATACCTTTATCGTCGGCGAACCGTTTTTATACTGGTTGAGTCTTCTTATAGAGTTTCGTGATGTGTTCAGCGGTATCTCCATCCATTCGCCCTTTTTTAATGTCTTTACTCGAATCACATAATC